>JAFVER010000221.1 GCA_017475925.1 Anaerovibrio sp.
AACAAAGTCTTGTTTCACAGGACACTTTCGCATAGGGCGCATTATCCAATCGGCTTTGTCTCTTGGATGCTTCCGTAACGCCCTGGGTAAATTCGACTAAATTCAGTGGGAGTCTCCCCCCCTGAATAAGTCTCATTTTATATTGTTAAAAGCAGGACAACAAATAATGATTGTCGAATGTAATTATTCGTGGAGTGTTGTTTGGTGAATTTCTGTGGGGTGAGCCTTCATGAAATATGTAGCTGGCAAAAAAATTATGAAAATATTGGCAGGGATGCTGTGCTTTATTTTCATGGTTTCAATTATGTTGCCCATGACGGCTTATTCTGCCAACAAGCAATCCGTAAAGAAGGTTAAGGTAGGGTGGTATGCCAGTGACCGCTTTCAGGATACTGACAGTGAGGATGGAACAAGAAGTGGCTATTCCTATGAATACCTCATGCGTATAAGTAGCTATACCAACTGGGAGTATGAATTTGTTCCCGGTGGTTGGGCTGACCTTTTGGAAAAGCTGGAAAATGGTGAAATAGACGTAATGGGTGGAGTGTCTATTACCCAGGAACGAAAGAAATATCTGCTGTTTCCTGATTATATCATGGGAATGGATAATTATTGGCTGTTTCAACATGAAGACAATAAGCTGATGAATGCGGCAGATAAAACCACCATGCAACGGAAACGGATTGGTGGCATGAAAAACAATCTCATGACCACTTATCTGGAGAAATGGGCGGCTGATAACAATGTTGGGTTTAATATTATCTATTATGATAATTTTGCTCAAAGGGATCAGGATTTTGCCGATAATAAGCTGCATGCTATAGTAGCAAATGACAACAACATTATGGTGGATTCAGGCTACGTTCCGGTGGTAAAGGTAGGACAGGAGCCGTTTTATCTGGCAGTCACCAAAAATCGGCCGGACCTTTTGCGTGATTTGAATTATGCCTTGGCTGACATTGACCGGGCAGACCCGTTCTTTTTGAAGAAGCTGCAGTTTTCTCATTATGGTGCAACCCTTATTAACAGTACTTTGAGTGATGACGAGCAGCAGTATATAAAGAGTCATCCTGTATGGCGGATAGGTTATTTTACTGACTATATGCCATTTTCCGGTAACGACAGTGATGGTAATCCGACAGGGGTTATTGTGGATGTGATGAATTTACTCCTTGATTTGCTTCGTTTATCTGATGCTGTTACTGTTGAATATGTGGGTTATGACAGTGTGGCTGAAATGGAAAATGGCCTTAAGAATGCGGAGATTGATGCAGCTTTTCCGGCATTAGGTGATGTTCGCTCTACTGAGAATGACAATTACACGTATTCCTCTGAGGTGCTCAGTGTGCCCATGTATGTAGCCTATAAGGATGAGTATTCGGAGCAAACCTTTGATGTGGTTGCTTTTCACTTTCCACCAGTGAAAAAGGTAATGAAGCAATATAAAAACAGCCGAATCGAACGTTATGACAGCCTGGATGAATGTCTTGATGCCGTACTAAATGGTGAGGCTACCAGTACCATAGTGTCCACCTATAAGCTGAAGGAGTATCTCAGTAATTCAAAGTACCGCAATATCAAAACCATGCCACTGGGCATAACGCTGTCCTTTTGTTTTTGTGTGCAACGCAATCATAATGAAATGTTTACAATACTCAATAAGGGTATTTCTATTTTGGATAAAACTGTTGTATCAGATTTTCTTTTCAAATATGTGCAGGCTAATAATAAATATACAGCGGAGGATTTTATTCGTGATAACAGTTTTTTGGTGATTAGCATAGGCACATTGATATTTTTGATTATTCTTCTGGGATTGTATCTCTATCTTAAAGGCCTTAAAATTGCAAAAAAAGAGGTGGAGGTTCAGCTTCAGCGCAACAAGGAGCTGACGGCAGAAAAGGAGGAGCAGCTCAAAAAAATAACGATTCTTAACAAGCTGTCCACTGACCGTCAAAACAAACTGGTGGATGCCCTGAACAAGGTTAATCAATATAACGATGCCTTACTGCACGACTGTACCTTTTTCTATGAATTTGATGTAACCGATGGAATGATTGATGGTGATTTTTACAGCTCATCAAACTATGATCCTTTATTTGGAGCCAGCATATATTTTCCAATGAAATATGATGATTTCAATAAGCTTCGTACTGAACGGAAGGGGATGGAAGCATTCACTCCTATGGAAGCAGAGCTTTGGACATGTAAGGGCCTGTTGAATGCTTTTTCTAATGGTAGGCGGGCAGTAGAGCTACGATATCATTCTTATCAGTTATCGGCTTCCTGGACTGCTACCATCATTCTTACAGAAGATAAATCCAATGAACATATTAAGGCGATTTATATATGCAAGGATGTGACGGAGGTGCTAAAGGCCGATCAAAAGCAACGGCAGATTTTGGAGCAGGCTCTGGAAAAAGCCGAGCGAGCCAGTGCTGCCAAGTCGGAATTCCTTTCCCGCATGTCACATGATATTCGGACGCCCCTTAATGGAATTATTGGGCTTATTGAAATAGGTGACCGCCATGAAGGTGATGTGGAACTGCTCACTGCAAATCGGGCCAAGGCCAGGGTGGCGGCCAAGCATCTTCTCAGCCTGATTAATGATGTTTTGGATATGAGCAAGCTGGAGGCCGATAATGTTGTTTTGGCTGAAGAACCTTTTAATATTAAGGAGCTGCTTTATGAAGTAATTAGTATATGCAGTATTAGGGCCAAGGAGAACAATATCAGTATTAATACTGACTTCGGAATTGGTCTTACATATCCTGATGTTATTGGCAGTCCGCTACATTTTAAGCAAATAGTAATAAATTTGTTAAATAATTCCATAAAATATAACAAACCAGGGGGGAAAATTAATTGTACCTCCCATGTTGGCTATGAGGATGGGGAAACTGTAACCTATGAATTTAAGGTTTCTGATACTGGAATTGGTATGAGTCAGGATTTTTTAAAGCATATTTTTGAGCCATTTACTCAGGAAAAGGATGATGCCCGTAGCCGTTATCAGGGAACTGGTATGGGTATGGCAATAGTAAAGGCCATTGTGGATAAAATGCAGGGAAAAATCGTTGTGGATAGTGTTGAGGGTGAAGGCACTACCTTTGTTGTTACTTTGCCATTTAAAATCAATCATAATGTTCAGGCTGTACCGGAGGAAGCTGAAGAAGCTGGTGGGGGTTCAATTGAAGGAATGCGACTGCTTTTGGTAGAGGACAACGAGCTTAATATGGAAATCGCCGTTACCCTTTTAGAGGATGCAGGGGCTACAGTTACCTGTGCTGAAAATGGGCGTGCTGCCTATGATATTTTCATGGAAAAGCCATCCGGTTCCTTTGATGCCATTCTGATGGATATTATGATGCCGGTGTGGAATGGGTACGAAGCAACTACTCAAATCAGGAAGTCTGATAAACCGGATGCTCAAAGCATACCGATTATTGCCATGACAGCAAATACCTTTGCTGATGATATTCAAAAATCAAAGGAGTATGGTATGAATGCCCATATCGGCAAGCCGTTAAATATGGATATTCTCCTGTCTACCCTGGAGCGATTCAGGCGGACGCATTAAAGAAAAATGAGCTTTCACCCCATGGGATGGAAAGCTCATTTTTCGTATAGTATGGTAGGAAATATCAAATGATATTATACCTCTAAAAACTGGTGGATGACCTCCATATGCTTTTTATAATCCTCTACAACAGCACCGTTCAGCTCGCGACCCTGCTCTAAATTTTTTGCTCTTAGAGCTTCTGTCACAGCTGATACAGAGGCCTGTAATTTAGCAAAAGCAATGTTGGAGCAGACCCCCTTTAAGGTATGGGCTGCGTTGAAGGCGGCGTCTACATCGCCAGCCTCTAAGGCTTTTTGAAGCTGCTCATAGCTTTCATCTCCAAGAAAAAGCTTTACAAATCGCTTTACCCTGTCAGTATTCCATTTACGAGATTTAATCAAATCATAATTTCCTTCAATAAGTGTATAGAATTCCTCTGCTTCCAAAGCTAATCCCTCCTGAAATGATTAAGGCCTAGAATAAAAAAATACATCTGTCGTATATCATTCAACAAAGCTGTATAAAAATCCTTTTCATAAGAAAATTTATTTTGTTTTTCATATTTTATTCCTTTAAAGGATTTTTATGGACTAATAGCGAATTTTAACATTGAGGTTTGTAGTGTATTTGCCGTAGGAGAGAGGGTCAATTATGAGCTTAAAAAAACAGGCGGTTTTGTTTATTGATGGTTGCTTGCTTATTGCGTGTGTGCTTATGGGAGTGATTGCATATATTAACGCTGACAATGGGTTTACCGATGCTTATATAGGCAAGGTGTCGGATATATCCCAGCGGGTTGAGCAGGTTATTGATGTCAAGTATCCAGGGGATTGGTCCATAAAGAATGGCCGACTGCATAAGGGAAATGCTCTTATGGAGGATTTGGCCGGTGAGTTGGATGTATTGGCCGGCGAGGAAGCCCTTACCCTGTTCAATGATGATACCAGAGTATCCACCACAGTTATGAAGGATGGGCAACGGGCAGTTGGCACAAAAGTGAACCAGGATATATATGAAGCTGTTGTAGGACGCGGTGAAGTAGCAAATGTGCAGACCGATGTGTTGGGAGTGCCTTATTATACCTGCTATATGCCAATAAGTGACAGCAACGGCAATCGCATAGGTATGCTGTTTGTAGGGGCTCCAAGTGCTCCGGTTATTGCCATGGAGCAGGAATTCCTCTTAAAGATGGCATTGGCTGCTCTGGTGATGTTTTTATTTGTCGGGGCTATTTCCATGGTTGTTATAAATCGAAAGATGAATGCTGTCTATGATGTGACAGAGACTATGGAGAAGATTGCCAATGGGGACCTCTGTATCGATGATGTTAGAGCCTCCGGCAAAGATGAACTGGCCAAGCTGGCCGCGAATACCAATCATATGAAAAATACCATGCATAAGCTGATGGAAAGCATTGGTCTGTCGGCAGCCCAGGTGGCCGCAGGAGCAAAAAATATCTCTGACTCAGGTAACATGCTGGCCAATGGAGCTACTACTCAGGCGGCATCGGTGGAGGAGCTTTCTGCTTCCATAGCAGAGATTACCCATCAGACCGGGCAAAATGCCGAAAATGCTGAACAGGCTAATCGGCTTACCATAGAAGCCAATAACAAGGCTGAGGTTGGTAATCAGCGCATGGATGAAATGCTGCAGGCCATGCAGGAAATCAATGACTCATCCAGCAGTATAGCCAAGATTATTAAGGTAATTGATGAAATAGCCTTCCAAACTAACATTTTGGCCCTTAATGCAGCTGTGGAGGCTGCCAGAGCCGGTCAGCACGGCAAGGGCTTTGCTGTGGTGGCAGAGGAGGTACGGAACCTGGCGGCTCGCAGTGCCAAGGCAGCCAAGGAAACCACGGATATTATTGAAGAATCCATCAATAAGGTGAACATGGGGACAAAGCTGGCCAATGAAACCTCCGAGGCCCTTCAGAGTATTAAGCTTGGTGTGGGAGAGGTTGCTGCTCTGGTAAGTGAAATAGCTACGGCATCAGTAAAACAAAATTCCTCTCTTCAAATGCTTAATCAGGGAGTAATGCAGGTATCAAATGTGGTACAGACCAATTCGGCTACGGCTGAGGAAAGTGCCGCTGCATCGGTTGAGCTTAGTGCTCAGGCTGAGGTACTGCGGGAGGCTGTGAGCCAGTTTAGAGTGTAGTTTTCCAAGTATATCACATACATTATATATATTTATACTAGGTGAATGCCTAACGCGGAGCGCTCTCGCTCAAGATATTTTGCCTAGTGGGACACCTCATCCACCGCCCTAAAGGACTAGCTTCGCGTCGCAAGCGGTCCCCCTTCCCCAAAGGGGAAGGCAAGAACTACTTGCTTGATTTCACGAGTGTATTGATACAATGATTTTTGAACAAAAAACGACGCCAGATATGCCACCAAATGCGAGG
>JAFVER010000222.1 GCA_017475925.1 Anaerovibrio sp.
AGCTCGGAAACTGCATCATATGCCCAGTGATCTGCTGGTACATCAGCAAAAGGATTAGCAGCTGCAAAAGTAGTGGATGCAGCGCCTACTACCAAAGCGGTAGTCAATGCGGATACGAGAGTCTTTTTCATAATAAGAACTCCTCCTTAAAAATATTTTTGTTGTCGAGGTGTTCTAAGGCTCTCTCCCTTGAGTATCCATGTTCCCTCATGTTCAATGCCCTATTCACCTTGACACGGTTGTATAATAACACAACTTTTTTTAATGTGCAAGAGTTTTTATGACAATATTTTCTTATTTGGGGAAATTTAATTTTGTTTTAATTTTCTCACACCGCATCCGGCAGCCTATAGGCTGCCACCGACGGAGCTTTGTGCCTGGGGTGCTTCTTCATAAAGGAAGGCATTTAAAAGCTATGCTTCCCTGGACAGGTCCACCTTTTCCCCCTTCTTTTCCCGCACCACTACCCGCTCTTCATAGTCAAAGCATTCATTGACAATATCCTTGCTGAGCCACAGGAGACAGATAAGGTTTGGTATGGCCATAAGCCCATTGGCAGTATCGGAAAAGTCCCACACCAAATCCAAGGTCTGAGTAGCACCTATATAGGTAATAAAGGCGAAAATAGTCCGGTACATAACAGTAATATCATGATTTTTGCACAGGTACTCCAAAGCCTTCTCCCCATAATATTCCCAGCCAAGAATGGTGGAAAAGGCAAACAGGGCCAGGGAGCAGGACACAATAACCCGGGCATGCTCACCAAATACCGTGGAAAATGCCAAAATCGTCATCTGGGCTCCAGACACAGCCTTACCTGTTGCCGGGTCAATGGTGCCAAGCATGCCAGAGGAGGCAATAACCAATCCGGTGAGAACACAAATAATCATGGTATCGAAAAAGGTTCCGGTCATGTTTACATATCCCTGTCGGGAAGCATGGTCGGTTTTGGCAGCAGCGGCAGCAATAGGGGCTGAACCTAAGCCAGCCTCGTTGGAGAACACGCCACGGGCCACCCCCCAACGCATAGCGGTAAGCATGGAAGCCACAATAGAGCCCCCTACACCGCCGGCTACCGCATCAGGTGCAAAGGCCATGGAAAAAATCTCAGCAATACCCGCCGGCAAATTTGCTGCATTGACTATGATAACGATAAGGGCCACAACTACATAAAAAGCCGCCATTACCGGCACAACAATACTGGAAACCGCCCCAATGGAATGTATTCCCTTGAAGAGAATAACCAGGGAAAGAATAACCAGTATAGCCCCCACCAGTGCCGGGTCAACGCCAAAGCTGGAGCTAAAGGCCGCTGAAATGGAATTTGCCTGGGTCATATTGCCGATACCAAAGGAAGCGCACACGGCAAAAAGGGCAAATAAGCCTGCCAAAAATTTTCCTATAGGTCCACCAATACCATTTTTCATGGCATACATCGGACCACCGGACATTTCCCCCTGGCTGTTGATTTCGCGATATTTAACAGCCAAAACAGATTCACCATACTTTGTTGAAAGACCAAATGCGGCCGAAATCCACATCCACACCAGTGCACCTGGTCCACCAAGCACCATGGCAGTGGCCACACCAACGATATTTCCAGTACCAACCGTTGCTGATAAAGCTATCATAAGGGACTGAAATGGCGTAACATCTCCCTCTGAGTTGCTTTTCTTCGCCATAATCATTTTTACTGCATAGGGCAGATTAATCCATGGCTTAAATTTCAACCGAATAGTCAGAAAAATTCCTGTGCCAACCAGGAATGCCAGCATAACAGGTCCCCAAACAAAGTCATTGACCTGTCGGATAATAAGTGCATAATCCATAAAACTTCCTCCTTTTGCACAAAAAATCCGCAATACCAGCATAGCCAGAACTGCGGAGCCTCTTTGTCCACTTATTTTATTTTAAAGCAGTTCAAGTGTCATTGTGTTCAGTCCGTTCACTGGCACAGGACACTTTTCCCAAGCTTTACGGGAATTATATTATATTATGCTAGAAATGTAAAGCGTTTTTTAGTCCAACATTTCCCCTAGCTTCGTTTTATTTATATGGGTGCGTTCCCACTCCAAAGCAAACTCCACCACATTTTCCATAAGCTTATTGTTTCCGGCAGCCAAATTTCCATAGCCGGCCTTTGGCGCAGGAATACTGCTTTGACTGGTAAGCCTTTTGGTATCATATTCATAAATCTTGGTATACACAAACTGATAAGATTTTTCTTTCAGATTAAATTCTGTGGTGTACATAAACATGGCGTTAAACTGCGGTTTAACAATATATATATCTGCTTTCATATTATCACCACCGGAATAATCAATGGAATTTATATCCACATAATATCCAGTATGGTCAGCACTGTCCACAAACCGTCGGTCCACCCGTTTGGCCGCAAAGGCAGTGATTGAAAGGCTGATTATCAACACAATCACCATGAATAATACGGAAAATTTACGATATTTTATTTTCATTGTGGCTTATTTTCCTCCATTTCCTCCATCAAAACCGGCTTATCATCAGCCAGCCAGTCAGTTCCTTCATCAAGCACAATTCCCCTTTTGACGTTCATGCGTTGATCGGCAATCATTACCAGCTCCCTTGGACTCCGTGAATCCATTGGAAAAGCCGAGCAACCAACCTCTATGGAAATTTTAAGATCAGCATTACCCACCTCAAAGGAGCGACCAACCTGCTGACGTATGCCATCTAATCGGCGAGAAACCCCCTCCAAGGACTCATTGTCGATAATTGCCACAAAGGAATCATCTCCCACCCTGAAAAGACGGTCATCCTCCTTTAGGCACTCAGTTACCCGTTTGGCTGTTTCCTGTAAAACAGCATCCCCGGCCTTACGTCCATAAGTTTTATTTATACCTTTGAGATTATCAATATCCATACAGGCTATGACAAAATGTCCTTTTAATTGATGGCAAAGCCTGGTTAAAGTATCCTTCAGTCCATGGCGATTGCCCACCTTGGTAAGGGGATCTGTTCGTAAAATACGACGACTTTCAGCCCGTTGCTGGCGAAGGGTTAAAATCCAAAAAACCAATCCCCCTAAAATAAATCCTGCCGCCAGGCTGATTACAAGGCCAATATTTTTGCCGCTGCTGCCCCATGTATCCACCGGAGACAGCCGAATCTGCCAATAGCCCCCCGGAACCTTGGCTGAGGCTGTAACGAAATTATCCCCCAGCTCAACGTCAGACCTGGCAATGATTCCATCATTGCCTCCATCTGCGGTGTTGCCATATACAACGTAGCTGTAGCCAGTCTCCTGAATTTCCTTCAAAGCATCACAGTCAACAGCCTCCGGTAATTTTCTTAATACGGCAATATTGCCCAGATAATCGAAATTCTGTGTACGGCTGTTGTATACGAATACAGGAGTCATGGTTATAACACCACTGTTTCCTGACTGCATAACCACCGGTGAAAATACCAGGGAAGTTCCATCCCCGGCCATGACTGTATTTTGAAGTCCCGTAAAGGCTGTGGCCAGTCCTTTGTCTGCACCGAAGCTAAAGCCTACCGGAAATGATACTGGTGGCCGTCCTAATGGGGTATATTGTATTCCCAATATACTGACATTCTGCGCTGCCACAGATTGAGCAACGGATGCGAACCAGCTGTCATTAGTCCGTTGTTTTCTTGCCATGTCGGCCATAACACCGGCACCGTCCACCATATCCTTTGTCAACAGCTCTAAACTGGTACTGTATTTGTCTGCTGCATCCCTGGCCTGATCCATGCTTTCCTGTGCAGTGTATTGAAATATTGCCGTAAACCCAACCCAAAATATGGCGGCTACAGCTAAAAATACGCAACAGGAAATAATCCATCGATAAATGCCATAGCTGTTTTTTGTTTTTTGCATTTTGACCCCTCCAAGAGAGATTTATACAAGCCTTCCCCTTAAGGGGAAGGTATCAACGTAGTTGACAGATGAGGTGTTATCATTCATTCATAATTTTTGGTTGCGAATTGAACGTAGCATCCGTTGAAATTTCACCCGAGGCATCATTACAAAGTGTCCACACCCCTGACACTTAAGGCCTATATCCATACCAATTCTGGTTATTTCCCATTCATTACTGCCGCATGGATGATTTTTTTTCATACAGGCAATATCCCCTACGGCAAATGCTTTCTTTTCCATTTAATCACCTAAGGTAAGTTTACATCAAAATTTTAGTAATCACAAGCCTAAAGCATAGTATGAGCTTAGATTTCATGTAAGGCATACTAAAACTACAGAAATGAAAAATCAGTCCGAGACATCACTTCCCGGACTGATTATCTTACTTATTGTACTTACTTGTAATTAGTTGGCAAAACCTGGAAATGAGCCTTCGGATGAGCACAAACCGGACACTCATCTGGAGCCTCCTCGCCGGTACATACATACCCGCAATTGGAGCATTGCCAAATAACCTTTTCGTTCTTTTTGAAAACCTTGTCCTGCTCGACATTCAAGAGAAGAATTTTATAACGCTCCTCATGCTCCTTTTCGATTGCTGCTACAGCCTCAAAAAGTGTTGCAATTTTGTCAAAGCCCTCTTCACGAGCTACCTTGGCAAATTCAGGATACATGGAGGTCCATTCCTCATGCTCGCCGGCAGCGGCTGCCTTAAGATTATCAGGTGTTGATGGAACCTTGCCACCATTCACCAGCTTAAACCAGATTTTAGCATGCTCCTTTTCATTCTTTGCAGTTTCCGTAAAAATATTTTGAATCTGAACAAAGCCATCCTTTTTGGCCTGTGAAGCAAAATACTGATATTTAGTATGTGCCTGAGATTCTCCGGCAAATGCTGCCCACAGATTTTGCTCTGTCTTGCTTCCCTTTAATTCCACAAACATAACCTCCTTTTATAACTAATACACACAATCGACAAACAGTCGGTAGATAAAGTATAACATTTTTTAAGCAAAAACGAAAGCTGTAAACCACATTAAGCTGACACATTTCATTGGCAGGTATTTAATACTATTACCAAGATTAACTAAAGCAGTCTAAATTTATATTGAAATTTAGATAAAACAACCTTATAATTTAAATATGTTATTCGAATTATTTTACAAAGTTATATGCTAAGGAGGCTCGAAACCATAATGAAGAAAAAAGCAATAATGGTAAAAAAGGAGACAGCAGCTACCACCGGACTGAAGGCTCATATTTATGTTTCCTTCGATGAAGTTCAGGAAAGAAAGGTATTCCTTAAAACTATCCTCAAGGATGGTATTGTTGACAGCTGTTATGATAACCTAAGCGGTTATGATTATACACTTATAGCAACTCCGCCAAGTACCCTGGAATTGTATGCATACTTCCAAAACATCAAAAAAATGCTCCCTACCATAAGATATAAGATATATGCCTTTGGCAATGAACAGCTCAAATAATCGCGATAATACTTTCAATAACTGTTTTCTGAAAAAGAAGCCTGATTTGGGTAATACTCCAAAAAAGGCTTCTTTATTTGTTTCCTACCTATTTATATATCATTGTCAACAGAAATTTCACTGCCCGCCTTCGTTTTTACTACCCGAATCTGCTGAGGTATATTCTCTATAAGCTCTTCCCGATGACTTATTACCCCCACAAGCTTATTGGCCCCCGTCAAGTTAATCAGAATATCCATAGCATTATCTATAGATTTGCGGTCAAGGGTGCCAAAGCCTTCATCAACGAACAGGGCATCCATCTGTATACCGCCCAAATTAGCTGATACTGTATCGGAAAGGCCCAATGCCAGGCTCAGGGATGCCTTGAAGCTCTCACCACCAGACAAATTACCTACCGGTCGCCTATGTCCAGTGTAATTATCCAACACCTCCAAATCAAGGAATTTATTACTCTGCCTGTTGGCGGATTCCGCCTGACGGTACAATTCAAACTGCCCATCACTCATAGGCAGCAGGCGACGATTGGCCGCGGCTATAATACCATCAAATCCGGCAGCCTGAATATACTGCTCCAGGGTAATTTTACCATTGCCAGTAGTCCCCCGCACTAATTTATACAGCCTTTCGCAAATATGAAATTCCTTATTGGCAGCTGCTAAATCTCCCTGCTTATTCACAATATTTTTCTGCTTTTCGGTATTATTGTCAATCCGATGGGAAACATTATTGGCCTGTTTTCTGACCCGCTCAACCATTTCCTGCTGATTTCGGCAGATTTCCTGCAGGGAAGCCACATCAATCAGCTGTTTTCCCTGGGCATCCTTCCTGGCCTGAGCCAGCTGGGTACTATTGGTAGCAGCTGCCTGATTATACTCATTTATTTGCCGTTCTGTCTGACCAATGTTTTCCTCTGATACCGCCAAGGAGCGCATTTCATCTAAATCAGTGAATTCATATTCTCTAAGCTTGTTTTCCAGTACCTCCCTTAGGGTCTTATCCTCCCTACTTTGAGACCGCAAACCATCCATTAATGTCTTTAGCTCCGCCTCCACAGCTGTTACCAGCTTATCGGCACTTTCCCGTGTTTTATTTGATTGGTTAAGCATTTCATTTAAAGCCGACAAGTCTTTGCATTTTTTTGTCAGAATTTTGGCCGCCGATTCCCAATCAGGAAATTCCAATTTACTAAGATTACTTAAAGCTGTTTTTATTTCTATAATCGAAGCCTCTATCCCCTGTTTAGCCGCAGATAATTTTTCCCGGTTAGCCGCTAATAGTTCACTATCTACACCAGCTGCCTTCTCCAGCTCCAGCTCGATCTTCTTTAACAATTGGCAGTCCAGTGTCAGGGAGGTCCGTAGCTCGCGATTGCTTTGAAGCTTCACCTTTAATATTTCAT
Source organism: Anaerovibrio sp. (assembly GCA_017475925.1). Lineage (GTDB taxonomy): Bacteria > Bacillota > Negativicutes > Selenomonadales > Selenomonadaceae > Anaerovibrio. Next base: position 6,812 of record JAFVER010000222.1, read on the forward strand.
AAGCCTTCTTTAAATCGTCAATCAGCTCGTCCAGTGCCCTGCCCTCCGGTCGTCTGTTAAACAGACTGCTCTCCAGGCAATCCAGTAATGCCGCTCTCATTTGCGTTTCGTATTCCTGTAGGGCAATTTTAGCCGTTTCCGCTGCAATACTGTCACTACTCTTTTTGTCCTGCCATTGCTTTTCCTGCTCCTGTAATACCTTAAATTCGTCTTCCGTAATGGACTCATCAGGCAAGCTGGCCAACTCAGGATGATGAGTGGAGCCGCATACAGGACACTTATTACCTTCGGTTAAATTTTGGGCCAAAAGCCCCGCCCGGCAGCCATCAATGACCCGTTCAGCCTCCAGTCTGGCAGAATTTGCCTGGGAATATCCATCAAAGGACATAGCAAATTTCTGCTGCTTTTTTACCAAATCCTGTTGCCGACGTAATCTTTCCGGACATTGGACCTGCAATATATCCGTAATGCGGTGCTCCAATGTAGTCAGCTCCTGCTCCTGATGCTTAGCTTCTAATAGCTGGTTAGGCTTATCCTTAAGACTGGTTACCTGTTCCTTTAAAACAACCACCTTATTTTTCAGCTCATCAGCCTCTTTGTCCAGCCTATTCTCCTTTTCCCTGGCCTGCTGAAGCCGTTCCTCCGTGACAGCCAGGCGCTTTTTCTGCTCCTCCCGTTGACGATATTTGGGCTCATCCTCCTTAAGCCTGCTGATGTCGGTATTAAGCTCTATCAGCTCCGACCGACGTCCTTCGGCCACAAGCCATGCTTTAGCGGCCTCCTCTGCCGCTTTTTTTACACTAATAAGCTCCTCCTGCTTTGCGCGAACCTGCCCCTCAGTATTTACAGCCTCCTTATGGGCCTTATCCCATGAGACATAAGCAGGATACAGCATCCTGGTTGCCACCTTTTGACGCTCCAAAAGCCGCTTGATTTGGTCGATTTCAGATTTTTTTATCTTTAGCCTTGAGCATTCCTCTTCAAGCTGCTTTAACCGTTCTATAAAGCGATTATTAATTTCGGCTGTATTCAAGGTGGCTTGACTTTTATTCAGCTCCATTTCCGCTTTTTGCAGCGTAGATACAACTTCTGCCTGGCGAGCCATATCTGCCATTATTATCTGGTTTATAAGCTCTAAAAGCTCATCCAAATTCCAAAGGCTTTTTTCTTGATTTACCCGCTGTTTAAACTCCTTCAAGGCAGTAAACAGCTCCTCCTGCTCATCGGTGGTAACATCATTGAAATATTGAATGATGCTGCGTTCTGTTTCCTTTAACCGCACATAGCCGGAATCCATCCGGTCCTTAAGCTTATGTTCAATAGCTTTGTAACCATTTGTCGCAAAAATCGTACGTAAAATTTCTGTCCGCTGCTCAGTCCTGGCGTTGAGCAATGTCCAAAATTCGCCCTGAGCAATCATGACAATCTGCTTAAATTGCTTATCATCAAGCTTCAATAATTCCTTAACAGCGTTATTCACCTGATTGAGTCCCTCTATAGGTGACTCATTGTCCTTATAAAATTCAGCCCTTTCATTTTCCGTTATATAGCCTTCGCCACGCCGTTTTTTTCGCTGATAGGAGGGATAACGCTTCACATGATAATTACTGCCCTGATGACTGAAATAAAAATCAACATAGCTATCCACATGGTCCTTGGCATACTCGCTACGTAAACTTTTCGTATCCCGATAAATGCCGCTGGTAGTCCCGTACAAAGCAAAGCTGATGGCATCAAATATCGTGGTTTTTCCTGCTCCGGTATCACCCGAAATCAAAAAAAGCCCCTTAGCTTCAAATTGCTCAAAATTAATCTCCGGCATAGTCTCCCCATAAGGGCCAAAAGCACTGATTATAAGCTTAATTGGTTTCATCAATAATACCTGCCTCTCTGGCTGCCATACGCATAACATCCAGCTCCTCATCACTGATTTCGCAATTATACATCAGTCTGTAGAAGTCCCCAATCAGCTCGGTAAAGGATTTGTTATGGGCTATTTGAGAAATATCCACCTGTTCAGCCGCTCTTGTACGAGAATTATCATAATCAATCTTCACGGTATTGGGATAAACCTGCTGAAATATCCCCATTGCATCGTTTATAATGTCTTCATCGGTTAAGGTGACATATATAAAATCATTTCTGCCACTAATATCGTTATTGTGTAACAAATCAGACATTTTGCCCCTGATATGTCGCATATCCCGTAGGGGCTTTAGCGGTACAAGCTCTACATTAACTGCTTTATTTTCCTCTATTGTGATAATTGGAACAGATTTATCATTATGCACTTCACTCAGGGAATATTTTAACGGCGACCCGGAATATCGTACTGTACTACGTCCGATTTTTTGTGGGGAATGGATATGCCCCAAAGCAACATAATCGAATTTTTCAAATATATCATAACCAATCTTTTCCACCAGGCCAACGCTTTGAGTGCCAGCTCCCTCAGAGCCGACCAACGCCGGATCCTCACTTTTACCGGCAACAAATTGATGAGCCACCAAAATATTGATTGCCTGCAAATCAATATCAGCAGTAGCTAAAACAGCCTCCACCGCCGCCTCGTACGTCTCAATACCGGCCTCAGGAAAATAATGCTTTACCTGCGAAGCCTTTACAAAAGGTAACGCGTAAACATTAACCATGCTTTTTCCATCATCAATGACCCACCTATCAAGCTCCCCGGTATATTTAGCTGAAATGTAAATATGACTATGCTTAAACAGTCCACTGCCAAAATTAAGTCTGTCATCCGAATCGTGGTTTCCACTGATTATAATTGTATTGACCTCCCGTGCAGCCAATTCCTCCAGGAAAAAATTCAATAATCTTGTGGCTGCTTCACTTGGAACAGACTTATCATACACATCCCCGGCAATCAGTACCCCATTGATGGCCTCGCGGTCAATTATTTCTAAAAGCTGCCTCAGGATAAACTCCTGGTCCTTTATTAAATCAAAGTCCCCTAAGGATTTACCCAGATGCAAATCCCCCAAATGCAAAAATTTCACTGTTTCCCTCCGTTCACAAAGCACCTAGATACATTGCTTATTTCTTCCCAAACATGTTTTCAATCAAATCTTTATTCTAAGTACATTAACTACCCTATTACAATTATACCAAAGGTAGCATATTTTCACCCTAAACTAACAGGCGCTAAGGCTCCCATCCTCTTAGGTGAGAGTTAAGCGCCCATAGCGGTGAGTGTCTACTGTTCAACTTCAACAAAGTCTTGTTTCACAGGACACTTTCGCATAGGGCGCATTATCCAATCGGCTTTGCCTCTTGGATGCTTCCGTAAAGCT
>JAFVER010000223.1 GCA_017475925.1 Anaerovibrio sp.
ATCTAACATTTGACCATATCATATCTAAATGATATTCTTAATTCATGCTTTCCTTAGGGCGTGTTGCCGCAGGAAAGTCTTATTGTTAAACAGCAGACACTGATTGCTATGGGCACTTATCTACCTCTAGAGGAGAGAGGCTTGGCGTCCGTTAGCACAGGGTAATTTTGGAGGTAATATCCATGAGCTTAGATGGCATTTCCATGCACCCACTATCCCTGGAAATTGACCAGGCGATAAACGGGGGCCGCGTTGATAAAATAAATCAACCAAATAAGCAGTCAATAATTTTATCCATCAGACAGCCCGGTAAAAATTTGCTGCTGCATATTTCCATTAACCCGCAAAACCCGGCAGTCCATATCATTGACCAGGCCCCTGACAATCCCCCGGAACCACCTATGTTTTGTATGGTTTTGCGAAAGCATCTGGAAACAGCTCGTATAGCCGGTATTCATCAGCACGGGCTGGACCGTATATTAATAATCACCATGGATGTTTTGGCTGCCGGAGGACAGATAGCAAGCAAATCCCTTGTGGTAGAGCTGATGGGAAAATACAGCAACGTCATATTAGTACAGGACAATATTATTATTGATGCTCTCAGAAAGGTTGGCACAAATTCCAGTCGTATAAGAACCGTGCTGCCGGGGGACAGCTATCAGCTTCCGCCAGAACAGGACAAATTAAACATTCTGAATACACCGACAGAGGAAATAATATCCGCAATAAAACACCAGGAGGAACAAAAGCTTAGCAAAGCGCTTTTAGCTGTATGTCTTGGCTTTGGTCCTGTCACCGCCAAAGAGGTAGCATATTCAGCGGGATTATCAGCCAATCAATTAATATCCGAACTGGAGGATTGTGATTTTTCCTCTGTCGCTCATTCCCTAAATGAACTGAAGGAAGCTATGACTACGCCGAATCAGTCAGCCTGTCTGGTGATGGATAGCAATAAAAAACTACTGGCCACAGCAGCCTTTCCGCTTCACTATTACACAAATGAAACCGTTATCCTCTTTGACAGCATCAGCAAAATGCTGGCGAAGGCGTCAGAGCTTTCCGGCAGCTATCAGCTTCCTGACCGTGACCGATTTAAAAAGCTGATAAAAAATGAGCTGCACCGAGCTGAAAACAAGGTCAGCAAGTTAAAGGAGGATATTGCCTCCGCCGACAATGCCGAAAGCTATCGCGTCAAGGCCGATAACCTTATGACATACCAATACCAGCTAAAGGATCGCGTTGACAAAAGTATTACTGTTCCCGATATTTACAGCGAGACAGGTGAAAAAATAACCATAGAGCTTGACCAACGGCTTTCAGTCAGTGAAAATGTTCAGGCATACTATAAAAGGTATGACAAGCTAAAGCGCGGCCGGTCACTTTTGGAGGAGCAGCTGACGAAATGTCTTGAAGATATAAAATACCTTGCCTCTATTGATGCTTCACTGGAGTCATCTACCACTATTGCCGAAATAAACGACATAAAAGCTGAGCTTATTACCAGTGGTATACTACGAGAAAGCCTAAAAAAGCACGCCTCCATAAAGCAATCCCAGCCATTTAAATTCACAGCCCCAGATGGGACGCAAATACTGGTTGGAAAAAACAATTATCAAAATGATAGACTTACGTTTAAAGTAAGCAATCCAGGAGATATATGGCTACACACTCAGGAAATTCCCGGCTCTCATGTGATTATTCGTTGTGATGGTGAAGACCCTAGCGAAGAAACTCTGCTTTCGGCTGCTTATTTGGCAGTGCATTTCAGTCATGCGGCCAACTCCTCCAAGGTACCGGTAGATTATACCCGTTGCCGGTTTGTAAAAAAGCCGTCCGGGGCAAAGCCGGGCTTTGTGATTTTCACCAACCAAAGCACTCTTTATGTAACCCCAGAGGAAGCTAAGCTACAGTCGTTATTGACACAATCATAAAAAAACATCCTTTGTCAGCAAACGACAAAGGATGTTTTTTTACTTATCGTATCGCTCCGGCCAGCACCATTTAAGATATTCCCTAAGCCGACCTTCCCGCCCGTTTTCAGTAGGCTTATAATATAAGGTCCCCTGCATTAAATCCGGCATATACTGTTGGCGGACAAAATGACCTGGAAAATCATGGGAATATTTATACCCTTCTCCATGGCCCAGCTTCGCCGCCCCCTTGTAATGGGCATCCCGCAAATGAACCGGTACTTTGCCGCAATTCCGCCGCCGGACATCATCCAACGCACTATCAACAGCCATATAGGCTGCATTGCTTTTCGGAGCTGCTGCCACGTAGGTTACCGCCTCAGCCAAAGGAATACGCCCTTCCGGCATTCCCACAAACTGTACCGCCTGAACAGCGGCCATTGCCACCACCAACGCCCTAGGGTCAGCATTGCCTACATCCTCAGCGGCACATATTGCCACCCGCCTGGCAATAAAATTCACATCCTCCCCGCCGGCAAGCATACGAGCCAGGTAGTGAACTGCTGCATCCGGATCACTTCCCCGCATGCTTTTGATAAACGCCGAAACGGTATCATAGTGATTATCACCCCGTTTATCATAGCTCTGTACCCGCTCACCCAAAATACTATCAATCAGCTCCGTTGATATACAGCCATTCTCCTCGACCATGGCTGCAGCCTGCTCCAACAGGTTCAGTGCCATACGCCCATCGCCACTTGACAGCTGTGCTATTGCCTCCAGCACATCATCAGTAGCAGAAATATTACTTTTTCCCAGGCCCCTTTCGGCATCCTTCAGGGCTGCCTTTAATATCTCCACTATATCCCCATCAGACAACGCCGTAAGACGAACTATCCGTACCCGACTGAGCAAAGCATGATTTACCTCAAAAAAAGGATTTTCCGTTGTAGCACCAATCAGAATAAGCCGCCCATCCTCCACATATGGCAGCAGCACATCCTGCTGGCTTTTGTTGAATCTATGTATCTCATCAATAAATATTATTGTCCTTTTTTGAAAAAATTTCCGTTGCTCCGCTGCCTCATCCACGATTTTCCGTATATCAGCAATCCCGGCCGAAACAGCATTAAGCTTTTTGAAATTACTGTCCGTTATACCAGCTATCATTTGAGCCAGGGTGGTTTTACCAGTTCCTGGGGGACCAAAAAAAATCATTGAAGGAAGCTGATCCTTTTCAATCATTTTCCGAAGATATTTTCCCTTGCCTACGGCCTCCTCCTGACCAATAAATTCATCAAAATTTCGTGGGCGCATCCGCTGAGCCAAGGGCTCATAGGACCACAGGTCCTTTTTTTCGGCTTCTGCAAATAAATCCATTCCCAAATCCATTTTTACACCCCAGTTGAGCCAAATCCGCCCTTACGACCTGCTCCTATTCCTGCAGCATCAGCATCAACCGTAAGGTACTTGTAAAAAATACCCTGAGCAATGCGCATCCCCTTGGCAATAGTCAGTGGCTCATTTCCATGATTTATAAGGGGAACCATAATATGTCCCTCATTGTCAGGATTGTTGTAATAATCAGCATCTATTATTCCCTGACTGTTAATACAGGAAATACTATGCTTTACAGCAATGCTTGACCGCACATGAATCCCCAGGTATTCATCCGGCTGCATATATGCCTTTAAACCGGTAGGTACCAGTATAACCTTATGGGGATATAGAATTGTTTTCTCAGCTGCTTCTATATCATAGCCGGCACTGCTACCGGTCTTGCGCTTAGGCAGATTTATCCCTTTATCCAAAAAAGCAGCTACCAGCTCAAACCCCCGTTGTCTGTTTTTTTTATTCATTTGATTCTTTTTTATCCCCGCCTAAATTCTCCAAAGTACGACTAGGGGTAATTGTGGAAATAGCATGCTTATATACCAGCTGCTGTTTTCCCATAGAATCAATTATAACGGTGAAATTATCAAAGCCCTTGACCATTCCCTTTATCTGAAAGCCATTTATCAGGTGAATAGACACCGGAATATTTTCCTTCCGCACCTGATTTAAAATACTGTCCTGCAAATTAATCCCCTTTGTTGTCATTTCTATCCCTCCACGTTATTGATTGTAAAATGAGACTTACAATAAATCCTTAGCACCCGTTAGCGCAGGGTAGTACCGCCCAATATTCCAAATAACATTCTGCAAAAGGCCCTTTCCCCGATATAGCTCCGGGTGATACCAGTGTATATATGGCATCCTGCGATACCAGGTCAGCTGTCTTTTGGCAAAATGTCTGGTGGCTTTTTTTATTGCCTCACCGGTTTCGGTAAGTGATTCCTGTCCAATCACATATCTGAGCATCTCTTTGTAACCGATGCCCCGCATTGCCTGACAATACTCAGGAACCCCCTGCCGTAAAAGGCCTTTAACCTCGTCAGCCAGCCCCTGCTGAAGCATTACATCCACTCTACGGTTTATTCTATCATAAAGTGTAGAACGCTGCCAACTTAGTCCTATCACATAAGCATCATAAACCAGTGCAGCTTCCTTATTGGCTGAAATCTGTTCGCCACCCTTATGGTAAACCTCTAAGGCCCTTATAACTCGCCGTAGATTATTTACATGAATACGCTTGGCTGCTTCGGGATTAATTTCCATAAGCATATCATGCACGTAGCCCTTGCCGTTTTCTTCGGCCAGTTTTTCCAGCTTCGCTCTGTAGACCTCATCGCCAGCAGTCTCATTAAACTGATAGCCCTCAATCAGGGATTTTATGTAAAGACCAGTTCCTCCTGCCAAAATAGGTATTTTCCCACGATTATTTATGGCTGTAATTAACGGCTTTACCTGTTGGATAAAATCTGCCACATTAAAATTAGCCTCCGGGGGCAAAATGTCAATCATATGATGCTTTATTCCATTGCGCTCCTTCATATCTGGCTTGGCGGAGCCAATATCAAAGCCCCGATAAACCAGCTGAGAATCCCCTGAAATAATTTCTGTATCCAGCCACTTGGCTATTTCTATGGATAGGCCCGTTTTTCCCGACGCCGTTGGTCCCAAAACAACAATTAATTTCTCCTGCGTCATATAACCCCCTCATCTATATAAACAAAACGGCTGTTGCTCATAATATACACCACAAGCAACAGCCAATGCAAATATTCTATCTACTTAATCATATCATGCTCTATCATGTATTCTGCAATCTGTAGGGCATTCAGGGCAGCTCCCTTGCGAATCTGGTCACCGCACACCCACAGGTTTAATCCATGGTCTATAGAATAATCCTTACGAATACGTCCAACCTCAACATCATCCTTACCAGAGGTCTCCAACGGCATAGGATACTCCTGCTCATCTGGATTATCCCTTAATACAACCCCAGGGAACTTGGACAAGGCCTCCCGCGCCTTCTCTACTGACACCTCATCCTCAAACTCAATATTGACTGACTCCGCATGACTGCGATATACCGGCACACGAATAGTAGTTGCCGTAATACGCATACTGTCATCATTCATTATCTTTTTAGTCTCGTCTATCATCTTCATTTCTTCCTTTGTATAAAGGTTTTCCTTGAAGACATCAATCTGCGGAATCAGGTTGAAGGCTATCTGATAGTGCTTTTTCAATGCTGCACCTGGCAAGATATTAGCTACTGCCTCCTTGCCATCATTAATATCCTTTACCTGCTGCTCAAGCTCTGCCATGGCTTCCTTGCCACCACCGGACACCGCCTGATAGGTGGATACGACCACCCGCTTGATTTTGGATACATCATAAAGAGGCTTCAGGGCCATTACCATAATTATTGTTGAACAGTTTGGATTGGCAATAATCCCTTTGTGCCAGGAAATGTCCTCTGGATTTACCTCAGGAACAACAAGAGGAACCTCTGGATCCATACGGAAGGTGCTGGAATTATCAATTACTACAGCTCCTGCCTTGGCCGCAGCCGGTCCCAGGGTTTTGCTGATAGAACCACCGGCAAAAAGGGCAATATCAACGTCGTCAAAGGAGTTTTCTGTAGCCTCCTCCACGGTATATTCACTTCCCATGAATTTAATTTTCTTGCCGGCAGACCGCTTGGAGGCAAGCAATTTAAGATTGGCAAACGGAAACCTACGCTCCTCAATGAGATTTAAAAATTCCTGTCCAACTGCACCGGTTGCCCCCAGAATAGCTACATTATAATCCTTCATGTTGTTCTCCCCTTTAATCCATAAATTTATCCAAACCGATAATAAGACCCTTGTGGCCTAAAATCTGCTTTGCTGCCAAGCACACCCCAGGCATGAAGGACTCTCTGTTCAGTGAATCATGACGAATGGTCAACGTCTGCCCTAATCCACCAAAGATAACCTCCTGATGAGCTACATAGCCCGGCAAGCGTACACTGTGAATATGCATCCCATCTACATCAGCCCCACGGGCTCCGGCCACCTTTTCTTTCTCATTAGGATTTCCCTGAATATGTGCCTTGCGTACCTCAGAAATCAAAGCGGCGGTCTGAAGGGCAGTACCGGACGGTGCATCAAGCTTTTTATCATGATGCAGCTCGATTATCTCCACCTCAGGCATATATTTGGCTGCCTGTTTTGCCATCTGCATCATCAAAACTGCTCCAATGGCAAAATTTGGCGCAATAAATACCGGAGTATCGTTCTCCTTAGACAGTTTTTCAAGCTCCTTTTTCTGTTCATCGGACAAGCCTGTTGTACCTATTACTGGAGCCACCTTGTTTTTTATGGCCACACTGGCATTTTCAAACACCACATCAGGTATAGTAAAATCAACCATTACCTGTGGGTGAGTCTCATTGATGGTTGTCACCAAATCCCTGGTATAATTTACATCACATTTACCAAAGCCCACTACCTCACCGGCATCACCTTCACCTACTATATCAACGGCGCCAACCAGCTCCAGCTCCTCATCCTCACGGACAGCCTTTACCACAGCCTGACCCATTCGGCCATAGGCCCCACTAACCAACACTTTTATCATAAGCTAACACCTCCACGCTGTCATCTGTATAAAGCTCATCTCTCTAGACACCTTTTTAATAATACTTTATTCTGCCTTCACTTGGCAAGTATCAGTTTATGAATGTGCTTTTATCTTGACCCTTTGCTAAGCGGCGCGAAGGATTTACTCGACTGATATTCAGTGTAAGCTTAAAGCTCCCACTGAATGAGTCTCATTTTACAAATCCTCGACATAGCACCACTATGACTGCGGTTTGTCAACTGACAACAGACAACCAATCACCGCAAATATGGACGAACTCATTTAATCAACACGCCCTAAATGAAAATAAGTAAATAAGCTACTAAAAAACGCATCCATCATATCATCGAATGCGTTTTTTAGTGGAGTCTATTGATAAATTTTCTTGAAAGAGGGGTCTTATTATGCTGTCTGCTCAGTTTGAACCTTTTCTTGTGTTTTTTCCTGAATCTTGGTTTCAACGGCGTCTTTTACACCTCTGAACATATCTATTAATTCCTTAATTCTTTGAATTGAGTTTTTCCGTGGTCCATGGAGTCTGATTCTAATGCGGCCACCTGCTACCTGATTCATCTCCATTTCGTTAAGTTCAACCTTTGTATTCATAAATCATTTCTCCCTTCTATGTCTGGGCTTATTGCCTTTGTTTTATCTTTTCTGTCTATACATACGGATAAAGATAAAAGTTATTACAATTTTTTAAAATATTTTTTATGAGTGGTATATTTCCACAGAATCGCAGCATATTTTCGTTTCCCAACTCAAAGTAAAAATAGCCTAAAAGCCTTTATTTCTAGCATGAGGTGCGGATTTGTCAAATCTTCCATACAAAATTTTTTCCGCAACAAAAAGAAAAACCGGCAAACTGCCGACTGGAATTAATGTACATAAATCATTATTTATAACTGCACAAACTTCCCACATAGATATATCGATTAAATCAAGGTGCAATGCCTAAGCTCATTGTACACAGGTCGTGTACACACGCCTTTACATGAAAAGACCAATCAACCATCGTCTTTCAGACGTGATTTATTGAATTTTCACTGTATAAGCAGACCTAGACCCCTTCTGTCACTTCGTGACATTTCCCCCTGGGGAGGTGGGTGTGTTTGTCAAAATATCATCGTACCAGTGCACTAGACATTCATCTAGCATAAATGCATCAATTATACATGTGGGAAGTTTGACTTACGATACTAATATCGCTTTTCTTAGTTCCTCAACGCTTATGCCAGCAGCATTAGCGGCAACTTCCTCAGTAATTGCGCCTTGTCTAAAGAGGTCAATAGCTATTTCCAATTTTCCTTCTTCACGGCCTTTATTTAAGCCACGATCTTCCGCTTCCAATAATGTTTGAGTGTAAGTCATATACAACGCCCTCTTTCCATCATCATCACGCTGCAACTCTACTTCTTTCTGTAAACTACGAGTAAAATCATCATTAGGCTCATTGCTTGCAATATAATCCAAGAGATTGGATAACTCTTGACTTATTCTATGCCTATCCCCCTGAGTATTCAAGAAAATTTTATAAACTTCATCATTAAGGGACAACTCACTATTTTCATGGCACCGGCTGCTAAATGTATATTTTGCTAAATTAACCTCAAAGGGATCAAAGGTACATATAAAAATTATATATGTTTTACGTAACCGGCTGTACAGCTCGCCCTTCTTGAGAGCATCATTATCAAGCACCGATTGATAATATCTTGTTCTCTTGCCAAGATAATCCTTAACGGAGTCATTCACTTGCATTTCCACATCTATAACCGTACTATCAGCAAGAGTTACATAAATATCCAAGCGAATGCCCTTACTGGTTAATTGAGCCTCAAGACTCTTTTCTCCTTCAGGATAAATTATCTCCTTAATTTTTACACCCAGCACTCTTTCCAATAGTTGCTTACACAATTCCGGTTTTTCCATAACCAGACGAAACATAAAGGTGTTGCTTATAGCAGCATTTCTAAAATCCAGCATTAACCAACCTTCTAACCTGAATTATATCATAAAAAAAATATTATATCGACATTGTAATCATGCACATTAAAAACACAACATGGCTCTTACACAAATAAGTACACCATACGATTCATAATGCTTACAAAGAATTATCCTTCATAATCCCTGTCATTTCTCAGCTGTATAGCTTCCGCTATATGGGCAGACTCTATATTTTCTGTACCGGCCAAATCTGCTATAGTACGCGCCACCTTTATGATGCGATCATATGACCTGGCAGAAAGGTGCATACTTTTGAAGGCCTGCTCCAAAAGCATCTTAGCCGATGTGGAAAGTACACAAAAGCTTTGTATCAGGGCATGATTCATTTGGGCATTACAATAAATACCATGTTTTTTTAACCTCATAAGCTGACGTTGCCTGGCTGACACCACTCGCTCCCGAATAACTGCCGATGGTTCAGCCTGTTCCTTCGCAGTCAGCTCTTTAAAGGTCACCCGTGGCACCCTAATATGAATATCTATACGATCCAATAAAGGCCCGGATATTTTTCTGTTATATCGCTTTATTGCCGACAAAGAACAATCACACTGCTTTTCCGGGTCATTGTAGTAGCCACAGGGACATGGGTTCATCGAACAGCATAATATAAATCTGGAAGGAAAGGTCAGGGAGGCATTGATTCTCGCTATACTTACCATGCCATCCTCCAAGGGCTGACGCAAAGCCTCCAGAGCCTGCTTACCAAATTCCGGCAGCTCGTCCAAAAAAAGTACACCATTGTGGCTTAGACTGACCTCGCCAGGATGGGGAATAGAGCCACCACCTATCATAGCCGCAGCTGATGTTGTATGGTGAGGACTACGAAAGGGTCTTTTAGTTATAAGGCCACTGTGTTTCTTTAAAAGTCCCGAAATACTATAAATCTTGGTTACCTCCAGCGCTTCCTCCGTAGTCATTTCCGGCAGAATGGAATTTAAACGTCTCGCCAGCATAGTTTTTCCAGCACCGGGACTGCCTACCAAAAGGATGTTATGCCCACCAGCCGCTGCTATCTCAAGCCCTCGTTTTGCCAAAAACTGACCCTGTACATCGGCAAAATCCTCGGTCAATTCAGCTTGATAATTCGTATCCAATGCTTCAGAAATCGCCGGTACCCACTCTGTGACCCCGTTAAGATAATCAGCCAAATCTTTTATGCTATCTACTGTAAAAACTGTAAGCTCATTTACCAATAACGCCTCATTGGCATTTTCTCTGGCAACAAAAAATGCCTTGAAGCCTAATTCCTTGGCCCTTATGGCCATGGGCAAAATCCCCGGTATCCCCCGCACCTGACCCTCCAAGGAAAGCTCACCAGCAAACAGACAATCTTGTATGCTTTTAGGGGACAAAATACCATAGGCCGCCAACAAGGCTACAGCAATCGGCAAATCCAGTCCTGTGCTGTCCTTTCGCAGAGTTGCCGGAGCAAGGTTGATTGTTACCTTTTGAGGCATAATTTTAAAGCCAGAATTTTTAACAGCTGTACGAACCCGTTCCTTGGCCTCCTTCACCATGGCTTCAGGGAGTCCAACCATTTCAAAGGACGGCAGACCGGAGGCCACATCTACCTCTACATCAATTATCTGACCATCAACCCCAACTGTTGTTGCTCCACAACATTTTGCAAACACAAAACCACCTCTAATATAATATTATTAATTATTTATTATATATTAATTAATAATATTATACAATAAGCAGATTAAGTTTAATAAATATATATTTTTCTAAGTTATACATTAAATAAAAATAAAGTCAATAAAGCCTTTTTTGCCATTAATCCCGTATACACCACATCAGCACTAAGCAGTTCTTACTGTTTATAAGGCCACTATTTTTCTTAAAAGGTCCTAAATATTATAAATCATAGCAGGCTGGCCTATATGACTTTAAATACATCAACAGGGAAACCCTAAACAAATAAATGAGCTTTAAAATCCCAGGGCGTGTTGATTAATGAGTATTTTAAAATAATGGGTTGCATAAAAAAGGGCTGCCGCATTTAATGTTTTTTCATCAAAGCAGCAACCACTTGTCGGAGAAAATTCTTTTTCGCTTATAGAATTAATATTTCTAAATTGAAACAAGATTACGTTGAAGTTGAACAGTAGACACTCACCGCTATGGGCGCTTAACTCCCACCTAAGAGGATGGGAGCCTAGCGCCCGTTAGTGTAGGGTTAAAGAATCTAACAATTTGATGGCATGTATCGAAATACTAAAATATCCCAGCATACAAAATAACAGCACAGCCTCTTCATCAATAATAAAGTATGTACGACTACGCCCCATCTTTTCATACATAATGGCATTCTCGGCCAAAAACGTAGACAACTCGCTATCTTTCGAACAAGAAAAAATGGAAACACACTCACTGACTAATTTGTTAGCATCGGGCATTTCCAAGATAAAGTATGCCAATAAAATAGATGATTGTTTTATGTTCCAATAGTGCTATAATGTAAAAGAAAAGGGTATTTGCCATAAAAAGGGGTGTGAACTTTATGGATACAAAAACAGAAGCAATCAAAACTAATTCAGAAACTCGAATGGTACGCAGAATTATTTTAAACTCAGAGAATAGTACTGTTATTGAAGAAGAATTAAGAAAACTATCAAAAGAGCTTATGAAAAAGAATGAAAAATTGTATCGGAGACTTGCATACAAATGAGTAGCAATATTATGTATTTTACAGAAATATTGTTGAAAGATGTGTTAAATTTCCATAATGACTTAGAAAATAGTGACATACCTGTTGAGAAGGGAGTAAGAGACATAGCATTGTTAGAATCGGCTATAAATACCCCTTTTCAGACTTTTGATGGTGAAGATTTATTTAAGACGATTCAAGATAAAGCAGCTCGGCTTTTATGTGGTATAATTTCTAATCATGCTTTTATTGATGGGAATAAGCGTACAGCAATACACGCTATGGAAATATTCCTTATTATAAATGGTTACACGATACAATATGAAGATGAAGATATGGAACAATTAGTGGTAGAAATTGCATCTGGGAGTATTAATTTTGAACAAGCGTCACAATGGATAAAAAACCATTTAGATTCTTAAAACACCATTGTTAACACGAAACCATGAAAAATGTATCATAACTGCTGTTATATATGCTTAAATGTAGGCGATGGGTTGTTAGGTGAAGTTTACAATTAGTTTCGTAGCACTTCCTTTAGTGCTTTGTTACTGAAGGAAATGCAGAGCTGAAAGTCAACCCCTTGCTCTATTATGGAGAGGTTTTCCTGATCGAAAACCTCTCCTTTCTATTTATAAATAATTTATTAATCAACACGACCTATATGATGCTTAGGAGTAACATTACCCTGACCTCACTATAGTGAGATTTGAGAACATGGTTAGTATCACAAAGCAGTGTTACGGGTACATTGCGCCATTTGGCAACTTTCTCTGTTTGCTTTACCACAAGACAGGCGTCCGCATCGACATAAATATGTGTCATTTTAATTTCTCAGTGTATGAAGCAAATCCACAGGCTTTACACTCTTATGTCTATATCGCTTGCGCCCCTTAGTAATCTCACCATAATCTATAGCCTGCACTGGACAGATATGTAGGCACCCCAAACATTCTACACAATCATGGTGCCAAATTGGATAGCCATCCTGGCAGGTAATATTTTCCTGCGGACAAATCCGTTCACACAACCTACAGGCAGTGCATTTCTCCTTGTTGCACTGAAAATTATCATCTATCTGTGATTGACTCTCCTTCCATCTCTCATGGTAGTCCGCACAGATTTTTCTAAGTATCTGCCAGGTATCATGATTATCAATATTATTAACTGCCTCGGCAATTTTCTTTATTTTCCGCTTAGCCAGCCAAGCCCGTACGCTTATCCGCCAATCAGCTGCTATATCACGATATGGAATATAATTGGATACAAGACGTAGGTACCACTTTCCACAGACACGACAGTTCTTTGTAGACAAAATCTTTTCCATATCAATAAACGGTCTACCCCAATAAGGCACACCACAAGTAACTACAGCAAAAATATATGGTGATTCCATAATGGTGAGCTTTTCCAAAAACCTCTCCACCTGCATGGGCAGCCCAAAATAATGCATCGGAAACACAAATCCTATACGCTCTGCATTGACTGTAGGTGTATTTTCATGTAATGCATCTACTATTGACCGAAGTTCAGTATCAGGAATTATTTTTTGTAGTTCTCGTGCTACATATAATGAGTTCCCTGTAGATGAAAAATAGTAGATAACCGTACTCATTAATTTCGCCCCCTGATTAAAATTTTATCTCCTCTTGTTCAACTCTCACAAACCGATATTCCTGCTGAGCTTCAGGATACTTCTCGCCATCCACTTCACTCATAAACATATCCAGCGGTCTGGCATAAATCCCATTATCTCCATACATGGCCTGATACACCACCAGCTTTTCATCGGACTCGGTGTGCTGGGCAATGGCAATAATACGATACAATTTGTTTTTAAAATGCCGCCATATTTCTTCTGGTCTAGGTAATTCTCTATTCATAAACTAACCTCCATGATGTATAGTGATTCTACATGGCGACTCCAATTCCTCTCATTATTTTCTACAACTGTTTTTAATAAGGTATGCCAGAGGTGACGCAACGCTAGTCCCCATAAGTGTGGTGGCTGGGCCCAGACAAATAGCCCTAATGTCACAGCTATATATATTATTAACAATTTTAAAAAATCATGCAGGCATGGCCCCCCATCGTAGAATTATGTACATACTCAAAATACTCTAAGGGAGGTAGATTAGATATGAAGTATTGTGCAACTGCCAACGCATGGTAATGCCAAGAAAGTACATAAACTGGTTTGCTCTTATAATAATGACATTTATTACAGGTGGTCTATGGCTTTTTATTTATGTGCCATATTACATATTCATAAAATCTTCTTCATGCCCAATATGTGGAAATGAAAATTTAGCGAGTAGAATGCCTCCACCGCCACCTCCAATGCCAAACTATCCTCCACCTGGACAAAATCAATATCCATCGCATAGATATTAACTATATATTGTTTTCTTTTATAATGAACTACACTATTTAACAAGAGGGATTTGACATGAAAATTAAAACCCTGTGTATTTTAGGAACAATATTATCTATTTTTTTTATAAATAATATTTCTTGTTATGCTGTTCGCAGTGAAATATTTGAATCCAGAAAAGTTTATTCATCAGACTTATATGATGTTTATGTTCAGACTAATCTCATTGAAAATGAGCTAGTAAATTTCTATTCAAATAGAAAAATAGAGATGCAAATTATAAAAAAAGTAAAATCTAACAGTTATACAGAACATATTAAGGATGTCATTCGTGAATATTATCGACCTCCACTATGGAAACCAGAGGGCTTAAATGCAAAGATTGATGCTGCAAAAGCAGGTGATGCTTTATGGATTAAAGAAGATATTTATATGGATTTTAGAAATCGTTCCATCACCATATTAGACGAATCATTATGGTCTACAGAAGAAAAGGAACATCTAATCATCGGCATTCCTACAGAAGCCACATTGCATACTGATTACAGCTATATAGATATGGATAATAGTCCAGAATATGGTAGCGTTGCAAATGCTTCGATTGACTTCTTAGAGTCAATTAAAGATATATATTTTGATGCAAATAAAGGAAAAGAGTATGAATTAAACATAATAAGGACCACCAATTTTGATTACTACTGGAATAGAATGGAAAATAAATGGGAAAGAGCCAATGTCAAAATTGCTAAAGATAAACGCACTTTTACAGATTTTGTAGATATCTTTATTGATGCGAAATCTATAATGCGAGTAGGATCATATTATGAAGGTTGGATACATTTAGTATATGACCTTGATAAGCTTAGTAAAAAAGCAAAAGAAAAGGGTAAAAGCATTAATGATATATGGGAAAATTCTCCGGTAGAGACCTATTATTATATAAGGTATGACTATAAAAATAAAAGATTTTTAATACTCGCTGCATATGAAAGATTAATGGATAGGAGTACAAAAAAATATGTATTAAGTAAGCCAGAGTTTTGGACATACGAAGAACAGCCTGACATTGTTGCAACTGTATTAGATCAAGCAGCAGATATTATAAATAACCATAGATCTTATTGGGGGTGAGGTACTAAAAAATTTGTATATTACTATCAATAAGACTCCCCATATCAATGGTTAACCTAATAAACACCCTGTTTCAGCGAATAAAAAAAATCTTGTACACCATCTCAAATATGTATTCAAGTGATAACCCAAAGTGCCTGACAGCTCTATTATTAAAGGCTGTCAGGCACTTTTCTTATAATTAAATATTATCGACTTTTCTCGGTTTGGGTTCATCGAACAGCACAAAATAAATCTGTTACCATCACCCCCAGCCGTTTTTGCTCCACAACATTTTGCCAATACAAAGCCGCCTCTAATATAATATTATTAATTATTTGTTATATATAAATTAATAATATTATACAAGAAGCGGCTTAAATTTAATAATATATATATTTCCAAGCTATCAATTAAATAAAGTCTATCTGATATATTTGAAACATGATTAAAGCTTAATATGGACGACCTTATTTCTGTTGGATTAGGCTACAATCTTATCTGGATTATGCGGCTTTTCCTCCTTAGAGATAATGCTATCGATTATATCTCCGACAGTGGTGGAATTCTGAGCTGTTTTGAAAGATTTGCAAAGGGGGCGGGTAAATCTCGGACATGGACGTCTATCTGCTACATGCTCAAAATTTATTACCTTGAATTCAAATGTTCTAACCATAACATATACCACCTTTCATCCTATGGAATCTTTTCATCTTTTCCATCTATATATACGGATGAAGGTAAAAAATATTACAAAAATTTCAATAAAATTATAAATTTTACGAAAGGAATTCTGCCGCCTCTTTGTCTATAATAACCACCACATCTCTGTGCAGCTGTAGGATAGAGGCTGGTGCCTGTGGTGTTATATCGCCACAAAGGGCTTTATATATGGCCTTAGCCTTATTCCTGCCATTGGCCAACAATAAAATACGGTTTGCCATCATTATTGTTTTAATTCCCATGCTTATGGCACAGCGTGGAACTTCATCTATATTATTAAAAAATCTGGAATTTGCCAATATAGTTTCTTCATTCAGTTCAACCATATGAGTATCTGCTACAAACCTCACATCAGGCTCGTTAAAGCCAATGTGGGCATTTTGCCCTATTCCCAACACCTGTAAATCTATTCCACCTTTAGACGCTATAAGCTGCTCATAATGTATTCCCTCCGCCGTCACATCATTGGTCATGCCATTGGGAATATAAATATTTTCTTGATTTATATTGATATGCTTAAAAAAATTTTCCTGCATATAATAGTAATAGCTATGGGGATTATATGCACTTAATCCAATATATTCATCCAAATTAAAGGTAGTTACCTCAGAAAAATCCAACCCATCGGTCTTATGCAGCGCTAACAGGCACTCGTACATAGCCAGTGGCGTACTCCCTGTAGTGAGTCCCAATACACTATTGGGTTTCAAATATATCTGTCCGGCAACAAGCTTGGCTGCCTCAAAGCCCATCTGCTCATATGAATCAGTAATTATAACACGCATAACATTTATCTCCCCCTATGCTGTTATTTTTACCTTTCAGAAAATAGCATTAATATCTTAGCATATCCTCACCGTACTGGTTAGGTCCTTCAGTTCCTTTTGCAAACAGCAAATACAGACCAAAAATGATATTAACAATCGGTACTATGGTAAGAAGCACCATCCACCCTGATTTATCTAAGTCATGGGCACGCTTAACAGAGTTAAACCAGGACAGCACAAACACTGGCACACAAAAAACATATGCTACCAGTTGAGCTGAAGCCTCATCCAGGTCCATGGCAAGAAGAGCAAAAAGTGCGCCTATAAAGGCCACAACCCCTGACCCCAGCCCCAAAGCGAGGCTCCGTAAAAAGTATCTCATACGGTTTAGTCGACCGTTGTAGGTAGTCCACTTCAAAGATTCCTCAACACTTTCAGGCCGAATACCCGGCTGCATATATGGAGGATTATAACCAGCCTGCTGGCCATATGGGTTATAGGCCCCCTGCTGCTGATTGTTAGCCGGCTGTCCGTATGGATTATAGCCATTTTGGTAATTCACCGGTTGATTCGGCTGCTGCACCGGCTGATTAAAATTTCCTTGCTGCACTGGTTGGTTAAAACTTGCCTGCTGTATTGGCTGATTTATCTGCTCAGCCTGAACTTCGAGCTTCTGTCCACATTCTGGACAGAAAGCAGCATTATCTTCTAATTTTTCTCCACAATTTGAACAAAACTTTGCCATAAAAATCATCTCCAAACATATTAATGTTTTTATTGTACCATTATAAAAATGATAAATCCACAAAAGCGACAATAATATTATGACAAAATATAGGCTCGTCAATACTTGACGAGCCTATATTCAAATGGTGAAAAAACTACCCTAAGCTAACAGACGCATTATCCAATCGGGTTTGCCTCCTGGGGGCTTCCGTAAAGCTCAGGATTTATTCGACTAGTATTCAGTGGGAGTCAAAAACTCCCACTGAATAAGTCTCATTTTATTGCTTGTCTTTACTTACTGACGGCCAGCCTGTTCCAAGCTCAGAATATCCAAACCAATTTGCCTTGGAATCCCAGTTGAACCGATAACGTTTGGTACTATTTCCCTTTTCAAATGCCAACACCAAATCTCCATTTTTCAGTGCCACAATATACGGATATGCCCCAGCCTCATGGGCATAGTTTAGACTATCAATATAGACCATTAATTGCTTCTTAGTAGGTGAATACCCGTAAAGGCAGGCCCGGTCAATGGATTGTAGCGCATAAAACATATCGCCATTGCTGGTGTTTTTGAATACGCGGAAGGTGTAGCCATACTCTACCTTCGGTAAGTGTTCATCAGCTATCCGACTATCATCCATCCAAGCTATGAAATGCAACCGCTTATCATCAGTTGACTGCCAAAGCTTACGCACCTGAACCTTAAGTACGCCATAAGGTGTAGTAAAGGTTTCTGACAATGCTTGATCATTTTTTAAATCCTCAGTGAAATTTTTTGCTTCATAGGTCATCTCATAGTATTCAGCAGCAAAGCACACTGTAGCAGATGCCAAAATCAGCAAACCAACAAAGATTGTAATCAATTTTTTCATGTTCTATCCTCCTCACATAAAACATATGACAACACACGCCTGCATATAAGTAATATCAGGCAACCGGCTCCTTGCTCTTATCTACTTCCTGGTTCAATTTTTTGTATGGGTATATTTTCGTACCCTTTATGGAGGCATCCAAGGTCAGACCCTTTTTGGTTATCTGATACACCCAAACACCATCCGCAGCCAGGGAAGCACCCTCCAAAGAATCACCGGTTTTTCCGTCCCTGGCTGCCGCCTCCGCCGAGGTAGCAAATTTTATTTCGCCGGAGATAAAGGAGTACCATGCTGGTGCCGTTTCGATGACAAAAATAAGATCGTACTCCTTCACCCCAAGACCTAAACCAAGACCCATTTCATTCATACGCATATAGACCTTTTCACCAGTGGCGTTGTTTATGGCCAGACCACGACCGTGGGCATCACCGAACAAGCCAAGCTTTATTCCTGTATTGCTCAAGGTTGCATAGGCGTAGCAATTCTGAATAACCTTTCTGGAGGATGGAACCTTTTCATACAGACTGGCTAACGCTTTATCAGATAAGGCATTAATCTCTCGCTGTTCCTTCAATATTTTTTCTGAGTCAGCTGCTGCCAAGGCTGTGGCCGTCATCAGACACAGCATAAGCACTGACAACAGCCATATAGCCGCTTTTTTCATATACCTTCACCTCCTAAGTTCTTTTCCCCATAAGCTTTAGGGAAACCCATACTACAACTACATAGAGCACCGGAATAAGGAAAATTCCGAGGCAGGTAGCAAATAGCATACCACCTACTACGGCTGTTCCCATACTGTTTCTGGCAGCTGCTCCTGCGCCATGTGCCATGGACAAAGGTAAGCAGCCAATAATAAAGGCCAAAGATGTCATAATTATTGGACGCAGACGCAAACCGGCTGCTTCAATGGCTGCTTTTACAGGCTCCATGCCGTGATCCACTCGGACCTTGGCAAATTCTACAATAAGAATAGCGTTTTTAGCAGCCAGCCCTATAATCATAATGACACCAATCTGCATATAAACGGTGTTTAGCAGGCCAGGATTCATATGGCCAAAGCTGGCCTCCAGCATCAGCAGAGCGTACTGAACGAAAAATGCCCCAAAAATTCCAGTAGGTACAGTCAAAAGTACAGCAAAAGGAACACTCCAGCTTTCGTAAAGTGCAGCCAAGCACAGGAACACAAAAACCAGTGCCAAGGCCATAACCTGGCCGGTGGAGCCAGCAGATTTCTTTTCCTCACGGCTCTGTCCTGACCACTCTACGTTAAACCCAGCCGGAGCTGCCTGCCGAACAACCTCCTCCATGGCAGCAATGGCCTGACCAGAGCTGTAGCCTTCAGCAACGCTCCCCTGAATACTGATACTGCGCGTGCCGTTAAACCGGGAAATTATTGATGTAGAGGTAGAAATTTTAGGAGTAAGCAGACTGTCCAGCGGCACCATCGTGCCCTCGGCATTTCGTACATAGTTAAACTTTAATGCCTCTTTTTCACTTCGATATTGGGCATCGGATTGCATCATAACCTTGTAGGTACGCCCAAACTGAACAAAATCCTTCACCTGTGCCCCACCGTAATTTACCTGTAATGCCATAAATACATCAGAAAGGTTTATGCCCAGCTGCTTAATCTTTTCACGATTAATTTCAAATTTACAAATAGGGGAATCTATGGAATAGGTTGTATATACTCCAGCCAGTTCAGGACGCTGATTGGCTGCTGCCAATATCTCCTTAGTGATGGTATCGAGCTCTTTATCGGTATGTCCCGTCATGTCCAGAAGCTCCATACTCCAACCACCTACCATACCCAAACCTGGCAAAGCCGGAGTTGTAAAAGCCATAACACTTGCCTCCGGGTGATTGGCTCCCAAAAGGTTGGCCTTCTCCACAATGGAGCTTATAGCAAGATCTGGAGATGTTCGCTCACCCCATGAATCAAGACTCACAAAAAACGTACCACTATTTGATTTAGCGCCAGAAGACAGCACATCATAGCCGGAAATTTTCATGACGTTTCTTACGCCAGGAATTTCGCTCAGCTCCTTGCTTACTGCCTCCATGGTTTCATAGGTACGATTTAGGGAGGTTCCATCCGGCATGGTTACAGATGCTACAAAATAGCCCAAATCCTCATCAGGAACAAAGGTTGATGGCAGCAGCTTGAAGCATGCACCAGCCAACACACAGATAATCAACAGGGAAGCCACGCTTACCTTAACATGGCCAATAAACCAGGCCACCGCACCTGTATAGCGATTTTGGGTACGCTCAAACCAATCGTTGAAGCCATCAAAGAACCGATCCAGAAAATTTTTCTTTTTGTTTGGATCATGAGGCTTCATTAGGAGAGCACACAAAGCAGGTGTTAATGTAAGTGCAATAAAAGCGGAAAGTGCCATAGATACGGCTATGGTCAATGCAAACTGCCGATAAAGTACACCAGTGGTACCACCCAAAAAGGCACAAGGAATAAACACTGCTGACAAAACGAAGGCAATGGCCACTACAGGGCCCTGCACCTCATCCATGGCAACCTCCGTAGCCTCCACCGGCCCCAGGCCCTCTTTTTTCATGTGGGATTCCACGTTCTCAATAACTACGATAGCATCATCAACTACCAGACCGATGGCTAATACCATAGCAAAAAGTGTCAGGGTATTAATGGTGAAGCCCAGTGCCACAAAGCTGGCAAAGGTACCTATCAGTGATACCGGAATGGCCAGCACAGGAATCAATGTTGCCCGCCAGCTTTGGAGGAACAGGAATACAATGACAATAACCAGCATTAATGCTTCCTTGAAGGTATTCACTACTTCGCCGATGGACTCGTTAATATATTCCGTATTATCAATAACCGGCTTATAAACTAAATCATCCGGGAAATTCTTTGACGCTTCTTCCAAAACATTCTTTACTTCGGCAATAGTTTCCATGGCATTAGCATCATCGGTGAGCTTAATACCATAGCCTGCAGCCGGAGCACCGTTGGCATCGGCAATCATAGAGGTTGACGCAGCTCCTGTTTCGACCCGTCCAACATCTCTAATACGTACAAAAGAACCATCCGCATTGGCACTTATGATGACATTTTCAAAATCCTGCGGTGTAGTAAGACGTCCCTCCACGTTGCCGGTGTATTGTTTTTCCTGATTACGCGGCGTAGGAAGCTGTCCAATGGTTCCAGCCGGAGCCTGTACATTTTGCTCAACAATCGCGTTTGACACATCATCAACAGTCAGTCCCAAATCCGAAAGGCGGGCTGGGTTAAGCCAAATGCGCATAGCATACTTCGACCCGAATGGAGTAACATCACCTACACCCTTAATGCGTTTAAGGGCATCTACGATGTAAATATCAGCGTAATTCATAATGAATGTACGCTTAAAGGTTCCGTTAGGAGAATACAAAGCAAACATATAGGCCATATCACTGGAGGCCTTTTTTGTTGTAACACCCACAGTTTGAACAGCTGACGGCAGACTGGCATTGGCTATGGAAACATTATTCTGCACCAGTACTGCATCCATATCACTGTTGGTGCCAAGCTCGAATTTTACACTAAGTTCATAGGCTCCTGTATCATCAGAGCTGGAATTCATGTAATCCATGCCCTGGGTACCGTTGACCTGCTGTTCAATTACCTGGGCTACCGTTTGATTGATAACACCGGCATTAGCCCCGGTATAATTTGTACTAACAGCAACTGTAGGTTGGGTAATCTGTGGATATTGAGCAATCGGCAGACTCAAGCCGGAAATTACTCCGATAATTACAATAATAATGGAGATGACAATAGCAAAAATAGGACGATGAATAAAAAATCGTGACACTACTATCGCCTCCTTATGATTTATCTACAATTTCCAAGGTTTCCTTGATGGAGAAGCCCATATCCTCAGCTGTCACCATAGTAACATCAAGGTCTTTTCCGGATTGCAGATTAGTCAATCCTTCCACAATAACCACATCAGAGTCTGAAAGACCGCTTTCTACAATGTAATAGCTGCCAACCTTCTCACCAAGCTTAACCTTTTTGGAAACTGATTTTCCATCGCTCCCCACTACCAATACAAAGGATTCATCCAATAGCTGCTGCACGGCACGCTGCGGAACAAGCATAGCATTCGACGCAACAACACCTACAAAATGAACCTGGGTAAACATACCAGGAAGCAAAAGCCCCTGTGGATTTGGCATAAGGGCCTTAATGGTAAGTGAGCCAGACTTTTCAGACAAAGCACGGTCTGATGTTATAATTTCCCCCTCATATGGATACTCTCTACCATTGCTTAACGTAATTTTAACTTTAGGCAATACAATGTTGCTTTCACTTGGCACGACACCAGTTTCAAACGCATCAGCCAGGACATTGAGATATTCGGTTTCACTGATGCTGAATTGTACAAATATCGGATCCATTGATCCAATAGTAACCAGATTAGTCACACCTGACGTTGCGTAGGTTCCAACTGCCACATCATCTACAGCAGCCCTGCCGGACATAGGGGCATATACTATAGTATCATCCAAACACTCCTGAGCCTTTTGTACAGCCGCCTGTTCAGATTCTACCGTAGCTATTTGGCCATCCACATAGGCCCGTTTATTGGTAAGGGCCTGCTTGGAAATAGCCCTATCCTGCCACAACAGCTCATTTCTTTCCAGCTCTTCTCTGGCATTTCTCAAAACAGATTCTTCCTTGTGAAGCTTTGCCTTTGCTTCTATAACCGCAATTTCATATTGTCGGGAATCAATCCGATAAAGCGGTTGACCAGCACGAATAAAATCCCCACCCTGAAAATATTTTTCCAGGATACTTCCCGATACCCTGGAATGTACCTGTACTTCCTCTTGACCCTGCAAATGTCCAGGAAAGCTGTAGGCTACCGGCGTATTCTGCCGCAAAACCTTCATTGCCTTTACCGGTACCTTGTCGGCTGTCGCTTCCTCCTCGCTACCACAACCGGTCAAGAGAACACTTGCCATCAGCAAAAAAATTGCTATCAGTCCTCTTACCATTTTACAATATTGCATATCCAATCCCCCTTATTTCCATATATATTAGGTCATGCTGATGGTACACCAGCGCTACCATGCAACATATGAAAAATGAAAAATATATAATGGTTACTATCCCCCTTTTAACATTGTAAAATTATTTTTTTCAAAAATCAAAGGCGTTCTAGGTTGTCACATGGTCATAATAATATTTTCCATAATATAAACTTATTTAGAAAAAGGGATTAATATCCGTGCCAACTGAATTAATCCCTTTTCTGCCTTTATCCAAATAATGACCCTACCTAAGCACATCACTTTCAAAAATGATGTATTGGCATTAACAACAATTCATTATTTTATACCTGGAACTCACCAATCATGTCATTCATGTCAGTTGCCATCTTAGCAAGGGCATGGGAGGCAGCGGCAATTTCTTCGTTGGAAGCGGACTGCTGCTGAGTCGTTCCGGCAATCATACTCATATGATCCGCCGTCTGACGGCTCACTTCATCAATAGCATCTACAGCCTTAACAATCTTGGCTGCACCATCTGATACCGTCTGAACAGAATTGTTGATTTCTTTCATGGAATCTCCAATACCATTTACCTTGTTCATTATTTCAGTAAACTGAACACCAACCTCACGAATAGCCTTGGTTCCCTGTTCAACCTCAATGGTCCCCTGCTCCATAGAGCCTACCGCTCTGTCAGTATTCTCCTGAATAGAAGCAATCCTTGCTTTAATCTGCTCAGCGGACTCCTTGGACTCAGTAGCAAGCTTTCTGACCTCCTCTGCTACTACAGCGAATCCACGGCCCTGTTCACCGGCACGGGCTGCCTCAATAGCAGCATTGAGAGACAACAGATTTGTCTGTTCTGCAATTGAGGAAATAGCCTCAACAATCTGACCAATCTGCTTGGAATTCTCACCCAATTCCTTTACAACCTCTGCGGACTGAAGAACACTCTCCTCCAAACGGCCCATCTTTTCCATAGCATTCTTCATGAGCTCGGAACCATCCTGAGCTGACTGAGCAGTTTCCCTTGATACCTCAGATGCCTCATTGGTCCGTGCAGTCATCTGCTCAATATCGTTATAAACGTTGTCAACGCTCTCTTTAGCAACATTAACATCACTGAGCTGCTGTTCCATATTATGGCTAACCTTTGCAACGGTCTCAGCGGCCTGAACTGAGGATTCAGCACTTTGCTGGGCGTTGGCTGTCAGCTCCTCTGATGAAGCCGCCACCTGCTCTGCAGTATGGGCCATGGAGCTTATCAGCTTAGCCAGCTGGGATCTCATTGTATTAAAGGCCACTACCAGGGAGCCAATTTCGTCTTCAGAGGACTTCCTGATATCCTGCAAGCGGAGATTACCCTTTGCCAGCTGGTCAGCATGTTCCTTCAAGGTAACGATAGGAGTTGTTATCATAGTAGCGAACTTCATGCACATTGCTATTACGATGATAAAACCAACAACGGTAAGTATACCATAGGTAATCTTAATATTAGACACTGGAGCAAATACATAATCATAAGGTACAGACAAACCGAATACCCAGCCATTTGAAGGCATCTTCATGTAGCCAAATACCTGCTCACCATTCTCACCTTCATAAATAAAGAAACCACTGTCATTTTTCATTATTTCGTCAAAACGCTCGCCAATACCCTTTACCTTACGAACATCCGACATAATTTCCTCATTGCCGGCAGTGCCAAGAATAGCACCATTGCCGTCAAAAACTATACCCTGGCCGGCTTCACCGCGGTATTTAGCATTCTTTGCCCGCTCACTAACAACATCAAGGGCAATATCAGTACAGAGTACACCATAGAAGCCACCACTTCCATTAAATGGAGAAACCGCCGATACAACCAGCTTGCCGGTATTACGGTCTACATACGGGTCAGTAAATACTGTCTTACCTGCTTTTTTTGCATCATTATACCAAGGACGCTCCTTTGGTATGAGCTTTCCAGTCATTACACCGCCATAAAAGGAGGCAAAAAAATCATCCTCAGTACCAATATTCAGGTCAAGAATTTCCTTGTCAGAAGAGATTGAAGACAGAGAATCAACTGACTCAATCCTAGTTCTGTCTCCCTTAAATGAGGACATAAGATTGGCGGCGTAGGTAGCTGACGCTTTCTTTTCCTTAAACCAACCATCTAGCTCCGCAGCTTCATTTCCAACAACTGCGGTTAATTCAGCCTCAACGCTTGCTTCCAAACTCCTATCCGCTGTAACAAAGCCGATGATTTACACTAACGCCATCAGGAAGCCAATTACGGCGGCAAATATTTGGAATTTTCTTTTAATCCCCATACTTACAACCTCCATTTTTTTATGAGCAACGATTACAATATATTAGAACTGTTGAATCGCCGACGCTAACAACTATTACGCTTAATATAATTCGACAGGTATATTTTTTCTCCTGCAAAAATCTCAAACAGTATATAATTAAACAACAATAGTCATTTTATTTTATAAACAAAATATACTATTATTTATCAAATAAAATTTAATATATATCATGGCATTTATTAAAATTTGAAAGATAGCTGAATATGGGTGGAAGATTAATCAATACTCCCAAGAGCTCATAAAAATAGGCGAACTGGAAATCACCTGTTCTCCAGTCCGCCATGTCACATTAAAATAACGATTTAGTTGTTGGTACCGTCCCGGAACAGCTCCACCTGCTTCATTGCCCTGCCGCTTTTTATCATTTCCCTGGCTACCGTAAGGCCCTCCGCTATACTATCAGCCTTGCCACCTACATAGATAGCTGCCGCTGCATTTAAAAGCACAATATCGGTCTTTGGCCCAGCTGCACCATTTAAAATATCCAAGGTGTATTGAGCATTTTCCTCTGGACTGCCACCCTCAATATCCGTTTTTTTGCACGGAGTAAAGCCAAAATCCTCCGGCTTAATTGCATAATTCTTCAGCCATCCATCCTTAAACTCACAAACGCTTGTTGGTGCACTCATGGAGATTTCATCCAGACAATCCTGCCCATGTATAACCATCCCTCGTCTTACCCCTAAATCCATCATTACCTGGGCAAGGGGGGTAAGAAGATATTCATCATATACTCCCAACAGCATATATTTAGGATGAGCCGGATTGGTTAGCGGACCTAAAATGTTAAACACTGTACGAATCCCCAGCTCCTTTCTTATAGACCCTACGTATTTCATAGAGCCGTGAAACTTCTGGGCAAACATAAAGCAAAGATTGATTTCCTTCAACAATTTGGCACATTTTTCTGGCTCTACATCCAGCTTTATGCCTAGAGCCTCCAAGCAGTCAGCCGCCCCTGAGCGGGATGATGCGGCCCGATTTCCATGCTTAGCTACCTTTACACCAGCGGCAGAAATTATAAAGGCCGCTGTAGTAGAAATATTTATACTCCCCGAATGGTCACCGCCAGTTCCCACTATTTCAAGAACATCCATATCATGCTCTACCCGTAGGGCATGATCCCGCATGGCTGCCGCTGAGCCAGATATTTCCTCAATGGTTTCAGCCTTGGTGCTCTTTGTTGACAAAGCCGCCAAATAAGCTGCGTTTTGCACTGGGGTGGTTTTTCCACTCATTATTTCATTCATTACTTCATATGCTTCATCGTAGGTCAAATCCCCCTTCCCTACGATTTTCTTTATGGCCTCAGCTATCATAAAACCAACTTCCTTTCATAAAAACACTCTCTACATTCTAATATATAGTAATGTAACTTTCAATATTTTTTGTGCACTGTGAAAGGAATATTTTTTACCATACAAGGATTCTTTCTTCTTTTGGCAAATACATTTTAGCCCCTGGTTTTATGCCGTAAGCGTCATAAAATTCATCAAACTGCTGAACACAGAAATTTACCCGCAGATACGGCAGAGGATGGACATCTGTCCTTACCAGTTCCTCACCATATTTTCGTGTATAAACACAACGCCATAAAGAGGCATAATGGGAAAAGAACTTCTTGTAGTCAAATCCGGGCTTCTTTTTGGCCATGGACAGCATACATTTCATACCACCCATATCGGCAATGGCTTCTGTCTTGTTTATCTCACCATTACAGTGTAGTCCTTCGTATACAGTTATATTATTGAAATAATCCACCACCCTGGCGGCCTTCTTTTCAAACTCCGCCTTATCCTCTGGGGTCCACCAATTGTTGACATTGCCCCGTTCATCAAACTGAGCTCCATTTGTATCAAAGCCATGAGTAATCTCATGGGCGATTATCATACCTATACCACCCAGCTTTTCCTCATAGGAAAAATCACTTTGATAAAAAACACCATTTAAAATCCCCGCCGGAATATTAATGGAATTATCCGTCATTTTATAATTGGCATTTACCGTATATGACGGAGTCCACTCCAGCTCTACCGGCTCATTGATTTTACGTACAATCTCTGATATTTCCCATTTCAGCAAGGCCTTATTGACCTCCATGAGATTTTTGCATTTATTTAATTTAATATTTTTCCAGCTCTTTGCTTTGTCAGGCATACAGGCCCGAACAGTGATATTGTCCAGCTTGGCGATTGCCTCTTCTTTCACAGCCGCAGACAAAAAAGGCTCATTGCGTAGCATGGTTTTATAATAACTGCACACATCACCTATAATGCCTTCAATATCCTTTTTCATCTCCCTACTGCAATAGGCTTCAGCATACAGATTGGATAATGGCCCTGGCAGAACATGCTTTACATACTCCACTCCCCTGAACCAATCCGGCGCATTCCCCCTAAAGCCCCTGATTGTCATGTTACGTTCCATGGCGATATCATTGGCAGCTGAATTTAGCAGCTCCAAATTTTCCAGCATCCGATAGGCTATAAGGGTGTCCTTCATTTCCTGCAAATGGGCTTCGTTGTAGTATTCAGCCACCGCCCTGATATATTCTATGTTGGGTACCGTAAAACGCTGGGCTTTGCTGAGACCGTACTTATCCAAAAGGGCAACTATAGGATAACGTCCTGCCATTTCTGCCAGCTGGGCTAATGTCACAGGATTATTTACGCGCTTTACATAATCCGTCTTTGACATTTCCTCCTGGGTATGAATTTTCCCGGCCAAGGCGTACTCCAGCCGATACATGGCATCAACCTTTTGCTTAACACTGCTTTCATCATACCGGAGTAACAGTAGCATTTTCTTTGCAGCGGTATCATTGGCTTTTTTGGTTCTTTTGCCCAAGGCAGTAAGCTTTTGGTATTCCGCCGAATCCCCTAAGGTCAGTCCCATAGGATTTATACTGATAACATATCTGGAAGAATCGTTTAAATCAGTCTCCATATTGGGCTCTATCAAACCGCTGGCCGGAACCTCCTCGCCAATAAGATATTTGTCCATATCCTCCAGAGTTTGAATGGCCTCTATGGCATCCACCTCAGCCTTTAGTGGAGCCAGCCCTATCTTATCCCGCCGATTCCAGTTTTTTACCATATCGTAGACCTTTTGACAAATACTGCTGTCGTGGGAAATGTAGCTCCTGTCCTCCAAAAGCCGAGCCAGCTTTATATTTACATCACCATTTACATCATCAAAAACATCATAGCGGGATTTTATGCCCTGAGAATCAACCTCCACCAGCCAATCATGGTTACTGGCTGCATAAAAATTGTCCTCCAGTGGAAAAGTCGGTCGCTGGTGCTTTGTATCTATTACACTTACATCCATCCAGGGATTTCCGCCAGCAGCCAATGGTGTTGTTACGCCAATATACCGTTGAGACGTTTCCTCATCGTAATCATCACCAAAAAGCTCATCAGCAGTTTCCACTGATACCAGCGGATATTTTGACCCTTCATTGACCGGGGCGGCATTACCATCAACCGCCACTAACAGCAGCGTCGCTGCTATCACTGCCAAACACTTTAACCTAAACCTCAAAAATGACATATTATACCTCGCACTTAATCTCAAACAATTTATATGATAATATTAAAACATTCATCAATGAAAAAAAAGTGGAGTTTAACAATTTCTTTCATATATAATAATCACATGATTTAAAAGACGAGGTAATATATCAAATGAACAAAGATATGGCAAAATCCTATTTAATGGTCATAGCAGCTATGCTTATATGGGGCTCCAGCGGGGTACTGCGCCGTAATATTCCTGTATCATCTGAGTTTCTGGCATTCATCCGGGGAATTTTAGGTGGCCTATTTATGCTGACAATAATTCTGTACAACAAAAACACCGGCCTAAGTAAGATTCCTGCTAAGGTAGTTGGAACACTACTGGTAACCGGTGCCATGTATGGTTTAAATTGGATATTCTTCTTTGAGGCAATCAACTACACCACTGTTCCAGTAGCTACCCTGTGTTATTACATGCAGCCAACCATTGTAATACTGCTGTCACCTTTGTTGCTGAAGGAAAGACTTACTGTAAAAAAAATTATAGTTGTTATCCTTACCGCCACTGGTATGGTATTGATTTCCGGTATTACTGAAAACAGCTCACTGGGAGAAAATCAGCTAAAAGGAATATTATTTGGATTATCAGCCGGATTTCTGTATGCTCTCAACGCAATTTTAAATAAGCGTATAAGTCAGATTGATACATATCACAAAACCTTTATTCAACTCATTGGAGCTACAATAATAATGCTCCCCTATCCGCTTCTCACCAATGATTTTTTTCCAACAGAAATCAATATACACATCGGACTGTTGATTTTTATTTTGGGAACAGTTTATACCGGCGTTGCCTTTGCCCTGTATTTTGCAAGCATGAAAAAGCTATCAGCTTCATCGGTTGCCATCTGTAGTTATATCGACCCTATAAGCGCACTGTTTTTATCTGCATTACTTTTGGGAGAAACCCTGACAATAACCGGTATTGCCGGAGCAATTTTGATAATCGGTACCGCATTAATCAGTGAAATAAAATAACCTCTGCCCACACAACTACCATATACGATATTTTATCTGCAAAAACTCAAGCTTCCCACATAGAAAAATTTTAAAAAGCCAGGTGTATTATCTAAGCCTAGTATACACAAACAGTGTACGGAAGTTTGAATTATTACACTAAAAATCGTTCCACAGCTTTTTGCATACCATTTGCCAAACCAGCCAGACGTTCACTGGCCTGGGCTATTTCGGTAATGGCTGCTGACTGCTCCTCAGCAGAAGCCGAAACATTGCGTGCTTCATCCATAGAGCATTCTGCCTGAGCATTTGCCCCTTCGACCGAATCAGCAATTTTATGACTGGCATTTGCCAGTTCCTTTATTGCTGACGCAATATTCCCCATACGTTCATTAAGCTCAGTAACACGATGAGAAATCTCCTGAAACTCTCGTCCAGCCATATCCACCGCTGTAACACTTTCTTGTACATTCTTTTGTGATTCTTCAATGGATAATACTACATTTTTTATATCCCTACCATTTTGCTGAATTAGCCCTGCTATCTGACCGGCTGCCTCATCTGATTGCTCAGCCAACTTGCGTACCTCATCAGCCACCACAGCAAAACCTCGTCCGTGTGCACCAGCTCTAGCTGCTTCGATAGCTGCATTCAATGCCAACAGATTCGTCTGACCGGCAATACCAGATATCAGCTCAACTATCTTAGCTATTTTCTGTGAGCTTTCCTCCAAGGCCCCTGATGTCTCATGCGCCACCTTTGAGGTTTCAAACATTGCCTGAATTTTATCCACAATATCATTGATAATACGATTACCCTTTTCAGTTGCTGCTGCCGCATCCATAGCTGACTTTTGCGTTGTTGCTATATTTTGGGTCACATCATCAATATGCCCAACTACCTGGTCACTGAGGGCAGAAATTTCATTGAAATTCTTCACCTGTCCTTCCATCTGCTCACCAACTACCGTTATGGATTTTGCTACTACAGTAGAAGCCTGGGCTGATTGTGAGGTAATTTCATTAAAGCGACCGCTGGCCTCTACCAGTTCATCCGCCGAGTTTCTGACATTCTTTATAACATCCCGTAAATGTCGCTTCATCTGTATGTAGCGATAAAGAAGACGATCAATTTCATCACCATCAAATGACACCTCCTGCTCTTCGCTACCCCCCCGCAAATCACCATCAGAAATCCTGGTAGCCATTGCTTCCAAATTTTCCAACCGGCCAACAATAAAGTTAGTGACCCAAATAACTAGTCCCACCAGTACAAGTATTCCAAACAGACAGGATATCACGTAAATCCAGCCCAAAGTGTATACCGGCGCCATCATTTCATCAACTGGAACAAATACAATAAATGTCATTCCCGTATTACCTATTGGGTTTGCCGCCAGCAAAAAATCACTATCACCAATTTTCTCCTGTTTTATTACATTTGCTTCTGTCAACAGCTCATCACTAACAGCTGCTAAAGCTCCCCCCTCGATATCTGACAGCCGATCTTTAAGACTTGCATCAGGATAATAAATCAGACTGCCATCCTTTGCAACAATTGCTGCATAACCGTTCGAGCCAATCTTAAAATCCTGTGCAACCTTGCGAATGCTTTCCACATCCAAAGTTATACCTGCCACGCCTATGGTCTGCCCATCCCGTACAATTTTATGTACTACACCGGCTGCAAGCTTGCCGGTTTTGGATTCATTGTATATCGGAGTATAGGCTACGCCATTCGCTTCAACGGCTGTCCTGTACCACGTTCTGGTTGTGGGATTATATCCTGCCGCTTTTTCCTTTTCAGTAACTCCCTGGGAGTCAGCTGCCGTAAGGTTGGCATACCCAGTATACGCAGACTGTACACCAGGCGTTGCAGCCTTTACACTTTTCAAAAAAGCAATTTCTGCCTGTTGATCAATGCCGGAAGTACCCAGGTATTGTGCTGTAAGCACTGCAGCCTCTTCCTTTGGCTTCAGCTGATTATATATCTGAGCACTACTACTCGATGCCGCATAACCTAAGGTATCCATAATTTGACTCTCTAGCATGTATTCCGAACGATTATAAGAATGTATATTTACCCCACCCCATATTAATAAAATAGGTATAATAAGGACCATAAGCATTCGCGCCTTTAAACTTTTTCCACGTGGCATAAAACTTCCTCCTCAACGTTACCTCTAAACAAGAAATAGGAGCTGCGTAAAATCGCAACCCCTATTCCCAAAGTTTAGCAGGGTATTATTAGTGAAATGCGACTCATTCAGTGGTAGCTGTAAATCTCCACTGAATTTAGTCGAATAAAGCCTAATCTTGCAGACATATCCAAAAAGTCAAAGCCCTTTGAGTAGTATGTCCTATAGGAAAATGTCATTTAAGACATTAATCCACCATGATTCACTCAACTAATAAGGTGTCGCTTGAATTTCAAAATACATCTCTTTTGTCAACTCCATTTTATATATTATGCTAATATTTTACAATACTTTTATACCAATATGCCAACTTTTCCAATATTTTTGATTTATTTCGCAAGAAATTATAGTATAATTTAAATCACCAGGTTTTGCCAGCCAAGAACCATATTCTTTGAGGGCTCCTGGCATCATTGCTGGCGTTTTCAGTCAGACCGATTCGCCGGGCATAGTCCAGCTTCATAAAATAGTGGTCAGGATGCTGATAGGTTACACCTATGCCCCAGCCCTTAAGAGTCTGTCCACCATATCGGCCGTCCGCAGCCAAATTCACATGGCCCATGTCATAGTATGCCCGAAGCATTACCCCAGGCAATACCGTTTTATAATGCAGCTCCAAGGAGCTTAGATAGCCTTCGTCACCGGCACCCTCGCCGGAAGGGTATGCTCTTACCCCACGGGCCCCACCAAGATAAAGCTGCTCAGAGCTGTCAAGGTTTCGACTAGCCTTTTGTCCTTGGAATTTAACCAGCAAATCAAGCCTTGAACTAAGGCGCTGCAAAGCAGTTACATCCAACACTCCCTTGGTGAAGTTTCCCAGGGTATTCCTGTTTCGGCCAACAACATCTCCCCACTGAGAATCAGAGGCCACATCGCCTATATAACAGGTCAGATTGTAATGAACCGAGGTACCGCTTGTATTACGCCACAATCCATCCAACCCGGCATTAAATGAATGACTGTGCTTTTTAATGCTTACATTGTTGGAACGCATTTCATCCGTTAGAGTACGGTAATTATACCCATATTTTACTGAAAGACTGCTGCCTACTGTACGCCATAAGGGGGTAGTGCCATATAGACTAAGAGTGTTGGCCACGCCCCTGGCATCCAGCCGAGCAAACACACTGCCCAGCTGATAATCCATTCGACTGAACCGGATACCTGCTGTAATTCACCACTTCCCCATCAGCAATAGAAAAGCTGTCCCAGGCAATAACATTATTGGCAGCTGAACCGGTAATAGACATATTGGTTCCTGCCACATCTATAGACGCCGTGCTGCTTACCCCTCCACCGGGCAAAGCCATGGCCAGGGGTAAAAATGCCCCCAGACTGCCAGCGATTATGCCGGCCTGTATCGCCCTTATCATAGATTTTGATATGTTTTTATGTGTTTTGCTCATACCTTAAACCTCCATGTATCAATTCCAAATTACGAATTAATATCATATCCTCCACAGGAAATTCAGCTCATCCAACACCAGCTCAGAGGTCTGCTCCGGCATAAGCAATGTCCCATCGGCAAAATGCTCAAATTCCCGCAGGCCAACCTTTTCCAATAGCTCCTTTACCTCTCCGTAGTTTGACCAAAATATCAGATAATAATAGTCAGCAATTGAATAAAGCAACGGAACCTTACCACCGGGAGTCAAAGTGACAAACTTCTCATCCTCACCTAATGCAAAATCCTCCCGCAATCTGGCCTCGTCCCCAGCCAAACCCATAATCACACGTTTTTTTTGATGACTAAAATTAGCGATTTGTCGTACCTTAGCCAGTCTTTTTCTGGACTGGGTCATGGTATAGGCTCTGGCAATATGACAGGCTGTGTAAAGAAGGCTCTCATCTATCCACGGGGTCTTTAGCAAATAACTGATAAACAGCTTGTAGCAGCTATCACTTGGGTTTAGCCCATAGCTACGGCCCACATAGTGATAAATCCCTCTTTCCAGCCGATTTTCCCCAAAGGCCCTTGCCCAAATCACCCTTATATTGTAGTTCCACGGCAAATGACGAAAGCTTTTGGAAAAAAACGCAATCAAAATATCATTGTCATAAAAATCCCACTGACCATCATTGGCGGCCAAAAACCGCAATCCTCTCAGCAGAAGGTTTTCATCCTGACGAAGAATTTTTAAATCCAGCAGCAGCACCCCGGCATTAAACACTGTCTTGACTGTAGCCAGTCCCTTTCTATATAGAAAAGAATTATTCTCCTTGATTTCACCTGCCTTGCCAAAATGCTCCAGCACCGCCCAGTCCGATACTGCCGCCAGGCCGGCCGGGCCAGCTTCTTCCTGCCATACATTATCAATATCCACATTGACAATAGTATCAGCATCAAGAAAAATAACCCGCTCCACCAGGTCCGGCAGTACCTCGGCTATTGCCAGTCTATACATATTGACCTGGGTATATCGCTGGGAGGATAATCCAATCGGGAAAATTTCCTTTCCCTGGGCTATTGTATCCTCAATCAGCTTTGGCACCTCATAGAAAAGTATTTTTTGGTCATATTGCAGTACCAGTCTCTCAAACCGACGTTTATTATCCTCAGAAAGACTTCCATCGTGTAACAAATGCACTGTTACCGGCTTAGAGGTATTTTCAAAAATCGAACAGATGGATGCCCCCACAAACTTACTGTAGACTCCCCTTTCATCTGAAATCGCATAACAGACATTAATCATCATGTCCCCTCCCCCCATATTCTATATAATCTACCGATGAACCAGATAACGCATGTATGTTGCTTTGACCTCCTTTTGTCGTCGCCTGCTTATAGGCACCCGGCTGCCCTCCTTCATGATAAAATCATCGGTATCCATTCTCTTTATGTAATCCATATTCACACTGATTCGATGATGACATTCGATAAAGTTTTCGGTTTCAGCTAACAGCTCCTGAAAGCTTGTATATGAATCATCCATCTCTACCTCCATATGCAGAAGATGCAACGACAGCTTGTGGCGGTCGTTAATATCCACATAGACGATTTTTTTCAAAGGTATGTTTACCTCGTTACCATTTATTACCGCAGTAATGCATCTGTTTTCACTTATAAGCTCCGAGAAAATATGCTCCATAGTGCTGAAAAATTCCTCCAAATGCTCCTCTAACGGCTTCAAAAGATAGCCTGTCGCAAACACCCGATAACCTTCCATCAGATAATCCTGACTGGTTGTCAA
Source organism: Anaerovibrio sp. (assembly GCA_017475925.1). Taxonomy (GTDB): domain Bacteria; phylum Bacillota; class Negativicutes; order Selenomonadales; family Selenomonadaceae; genus Anaerovibrio. The sequence continues at coordinate 35,467 of JAFVER010000223.1, forward strand.
AAATACAATAGGCACCCGTTCGTCCTGCCGCCTAATTACCTCCGCTGCCTCCATGCCAGTCATGTCTACCATAAATATATCCAATATTAATAAATCATATTTGCCAGGATAAAAGTTACTCAGCAAATCCTCTGCACAGGAAAACTCATCAAAAATTACGTCCTTTACAATCTCCGGGTATGACTGATTTATGTACTGTTGCAGCTGGGCAATCACCGCCTGGCGGTCTTTTTCCAGATCATCAGCAATAGCTATGTTCATTGTTCTCCCCCCTCCATATATATTACGCACCAACAATCCATCTAAGCTTGTCTTAGAAATAACACATAAACACATAAAACACAATATCAAATCAAAAAGTGGTCGATTTTTTCAAAAAGTGTTAAAAAAATGGCAATGAACTACTTTAAAAATTCAAAAAAATTCTTATAATTTAAAATATGATAATAAATTGAAGGATGTCTAACTATGGTTATGTCAATTGAATGTGCTTTATTGGTTTCACTCATTCAGCTGGCCGGGGTTTATACTCGCTATATTCCGTTTAGTGCCCAGCTAAGAAGTACAGAAAATGAGTGCAGCACAATTACACATAAAATAAAAGTCTTTTTGTTAAAATTGATTGGTGTCAGCATTTTGTCCGTTCTCTGTTACTTCCTGATTTTTCAGTATTACGGTATAACGGCTACCACCTATAAGGCCATGCTTTTATTAGGCTGGATTCCCTATCAGCTTGTATTTGTCTATACCCTTCCCGGACAGGGCATGAATCATTTATTTGTCTTTAGCCTATCCGCTGTATGGACCTTTATTATCCATAGTATCAGCTGCATTATACTGGCAATCTGGTTTATAGATATGCATGAGGCCTTTGTTCTTTGTATAGAGGCTATACTTTATCTGATAATTTATATTCTGACTTTGCCTCTGGCCAGGCATTATTTTGCCGATAGCCTTACTGTATTTGGCCACATCAACCGTCCTGCGGTGCGACTTTATTTTGCTTTTTTACCCTTGGTTATGACTATCGGCTATATGATTATGATAAGTGATGGAATCCTTTGGCATACCTGGGAAGAACGCTTGGCACGATTACTTTTGCCAATAGCCTTTTTTCTTACCTATCATTACATAATCGGTACAGCAAATCACGTACACGAGCAAGCCTTACTGCTACACAATAACACCATCATGAAGCAGGAGCTTGCATATATGGAGGAAGCTAAACTGTTATCCACGGAGTATCGTGAAAAGCTAAAAAGGCAGCTTAATGAGCTGACGGACACCTATGAGGACCTGCAGCAGCTTTTGCAGAACAATGATATTAAGGCAGCTCAGGTATTTATCGCCCAGCAGGAACAAAAGCTGTCAGCCACTGCCATTGTTCCCTACACTGACTGTGCCATAGTAAATGCCGCCATATCCATTTATCTTCACCGCTGCCAGTTGGCCGGTATAGGTATAATTCAAAAAATAAATCTTCCACCACAGATGAACACCGATGAAAACGATTTGGCCGTTTTATTGGCAAATCTTTTGGAAAATTCCTTATTGGCCACAGCCAGTGACGGCCACAGAGGTCAAATTACAATGATACTTCAACACAACGGTACCCAATGTGTATTGGAAATCGCCAACACCTTCCATGGTGACCTGCAGCTGGGTGATGATGGGCTGCCAAAAACTAACCACCACGGTCACGGTATTGGTATGCTGTCACTGAAAAATTTCCTGAAAAAATATGACGGATACGCTGATTTTTGCTGTGAAAATGGCTGGGTCCGGCTGAATATGTATTGGGAGGATAGAGCGATATGCTGATTTTCGTTGTTATTCTGACATTAAGCCAAATTTTGATTGCCTATATAATCTTCAGGAGGGAAATGCGGGAAAATATTCATAAAGAGCAGATTAATGACATGTTGCGGCTTAGGCTGAAATCCCTAAAGCATGAAGCCGCTCTCATACAGGATGATATAAATGCCACCCGTGTTCTTCGCCATGATTTGAGACACCATTATCGGCTGCTTTACACTCTGTTAAAAAACGGTGATACCACTGCGGCGCTGGAACATATAAAGCTTCAGAAGGAAGTCATCCAGGAATTAAAAAGATAGATTTATACTAGACACAAAAAAAGTGACCCTGGGATCACTTTTTTGTGTCTTTATTTTTCTGTTACTCTTTCATTATACAGATGCATGATGCAGGCCTTCTTCATCCACTTCCTCTACATTACCAGTGATAAGCTCCTTACCACAATGCTTTACCACCAGCATGGCCAGGGTCATTAGCGCCAATGCCAGAACCAGCTGCAGGCCATCCACCATAAACAGGAAATTACCAGCCAACAGCTTATCATATATCCCCACAACACTTAGTACCAATGCACTCATAGTTACCAGGAACATAAACACCATTGGCACATACAGCATCCAGCCCTTACGGCCGGTGGTCCGCAGAAATACTGCCAAACCAATTAATACCAAGGCTGACAGAAGCTGATTAGCTGCGCCAAACAATGGCCAGATGTTCATGTAACCAGCCAGACAGAGCATATAGCTAAGAATAAGGGTTAAAGCAGTAGCAAAATAGGTATTGCCACACATTCTGCCAAACCATCCCTGCTGTTCGCCTTCATCTACTGCAAACAGCTCCTGCAATGACATCCGACCTATACGGGCCACCGAGTCAATGGTAGTCATAGCCAAGGCCGATACACACATGGTCATAAAGCACACAGCCACATGCTGAGGCAGACCAAACATCATAAAGAAGCCACCAACTGCTCCGGCAAAGGTCTGGAAAGGCGTCCCCTGTGGAAGAACGCCATCGGTAGCCGCAGAGCAGACGATTACAAGTGCCACAACCCCCAGCAGCGCCTCTACAAGCATTGAACCATAGCCAACGGTGAGCATATCCTTTTCGTTGTCAATGGTCTTGGATGAAGTACCTGAGGAAACCAGACTATGGAAGCCAGAAACAGCTCCACAGGCAATATTGATAAACAGAATTGGAAACAAGCTTTTGCCATTTACCTCAAATCCCACAAAGGCCGGCATATTAATTGTTGGATTTGCAACCAATACACCGATTACTCCTCCGGCAACCATCCCCAGCAGCAGGAAGGAGGACAAATAATCCCGTGGCTGCATCAAAAGCCACATCGGCATTACTGAAGCGATGAAGCAATAGCCAAATACCACATACCGCCAAACAGTAGCGTCAAAATAAAGTGGAAATGCTATACCTATGGTCATCATGGCCAAAAATAATACCAAGCCAACCACAAATTTCATTCCTTCCTTGGGTTGGAATTTGCGGATAAAAAAGCCAAAGCCCATTGCAACGAATATATACAGCATGGATATAGAAGCAGCTGACGCATTGGGGGACGCCAGACTACCATCCTTGGCAAAGCCGTTAAAGGTATTTGCCACAATATCAGCAAAGGCAGCGATTACCAATAATGTAAACAGCCAGCAAAATAACAGGAACAGTCGACGTCCCGTTCTACCCACATATTGCTCAATAAGCATTCCCATGGATTTTCCCTGATTTTTTACTGAAGCATACAAAGCAGTGAAATCCTGTACTGCTCCAAAGAACACCCCACCAATCAGCAGCCACAGTAAGGCTGGCAACCAACCAAACATAGCAGCTATAATAGGGCCGGTAATAGGGCCGGCACCAGTAATCGATGAAAACTGATTGGAAAACACTGTAAACCTAGAGGCGGGTGAATAATCCCTTCCATCTTCAAACTCATGGGCCGGAGTTTTGGCATTAGGGTCAATCCCCCAGGTTTTTACCAACCATCTGCCATACACCAGATATGCACAGGCAAAAAATACCATTGCAAATCCTACCACCATTAAACCATTCATACTTACTCCTTCTTTCTTTTGGTTTAACCCTACGCTAACGGGTACTAAGACTCCCTCCTCTCTGGTGGGCAATAAGTACCCGTAAGCTCAGAATTTATTCGACTAACATTCAGTGGAAGTTAAAAGCTCCCACTGAATGAGTCTCATTTTACAGCACAAAAGCCCCCGTCTCCATATACATGAAGACGAAGGCTTAACTCCGCGGTACCACTTCAATTATTGCTTTAGGCAATCCCTTTATAACAGACCATCATCTGTTCTTTTTGATAACGGTGAAGACACCGGAGAAACTTACTAAGTCTTTAATTAACCAGACGGTTCAGTCCCCTGCTGACAGGTGATAAAATACAGAAGTCCTTTGCCCCACTCACACCTAACTGGAGCTCTCTGAAAAGGCCTGTCTCTGCACTCGCGTCCTGAGTCATTGCATTTGTGCTGTTTTCATGTACACATGTTATCACCACAAATACATTAGGTCAAGCATTTTTGTTAAATTGTAATACTTTTAATTTGTTTAGTTATATATACTGTTTTTACCTTATATATTTCACGCTAATGTAAACATTTATATTATATAAAAAAGTAACATCTATCAACTAATAAAAGCCTTTAGCTCTCCTTCTTTATAGCCCTTCTTATCCGTTCTACCGGTAAAAAATAAAGTATCACACAGCAAATAATAAAATCAGGAACTACAGTGATGACGTTGTAAACAGCTGAATAATACACCACTGATACACCTTCCGGGGCATTTGCACCGAAAAAAACAACACCTGAAATAAAATGAAACAGAAAATTAACAACGTAGGCTACCAGGGTTCCAAAAATTATGTGGTTTTTAAACAAGGCCACTACCGCCATAGCCATAAAGGGAAACGGATAATCAAACAAAACCTGTATCGGGTGTAAAAAATAAGGGTCCAGCATCATATCGACTATACCACATACAAAGCCGGCCCTAAGGGTAATGCGGCCTCCATAGCAAACCGCCAAAAAAATAAGGGGAACCATCATGCCTAAATTCAATTCTCCCCCCTGAGGCATCCTGAAAAAATGTATTTGACTAAGGACAATCACCATACTTGTCAGCAAAGCTGTGCGGGACAACATTCCTGTTGTAATCTGCAGTTTTCTAACGTACAGGACTGCCCCCAATAAAATCAAAATTCCCAATAATGTGGCAATATATGGTAAATATGACATATTTTCGCTCATTTAATTACATCACTCCAAAATTTAATCAAACTCGACGTCCAAAACCGCATCAATAGAATGTAAATCAGCAATCAATATAGACTCATTGACATTTTGGGTATTTATCATTTCCAAAAGCAGTATTGCCTGTTCTTTATGTGCCGATTTATCTGTTTCCTTCAGCTTAACCTTTTTTATTTTTACCTTATGATGCTTCATTTTCTCAAAAATTATTGGCAGGGTATCCTGCTCATCATTTATCAAAAGCTGAGCTGAAATGTGTTTATCAATGGCTAAAAACGAATCCATTTTGGCAAAAACCGCCAGTACAATAAACACAAATACCGTAGTGGCTATTGCTTCACTATAGTTTCCCGCTCCAACTGCCAGTCCTACCCCTGCAACCACCCATAAGCAGGCAGCTGTAGTCAGTCCTGTGACATTAAGGCCCTCCTTCATAATTGCACCAGCACCAAGAAAACCGATACCGCTGACCACCTGAGCTGCCAGTCTCGCTGGGTCCGCATTGGTCTTTCCCTCCACGTCACCATAAATATCCTGAGATAAAATCATTATGAGGCAAGAGCCCAGACATACCAGCACATTGGTCCTAAGCCCGGCGGATTTACTTTTTGATTCCCGCTCATAGCCTATGATACCACCCAAAATACACGACATGGCTAAGCGACCAATCAGGGCAAAATTAACATCGAAGTCCATAACCGCACCACCAAAATATAAAAATTATTCTTGACAAACATTATAACATAGTATATCCTATCTGACGTGAAAATTAAATATTGTTTCGAAAGGAGGATGGACATTGACTGACCTCAATATGTTATTCTCAATGGTAGGAGTCTTTGCTGTCGCAGCCGCTATTCCATGTGTTCTTGCACCAAAAGCAGCTTTAGGCGAAGTAAAGGGCCTGGTGAAGTCGTTTCTCTAATGGAGAAATGCTTCACTAAAATGTATGCAGCTGATAATATATCAGGTGCTTTTTTTAGTTTGTAAATAAATACGACTGTCACCATCAGCAACAGCCATATTTATGCATATGAAATCAAGCAGATAGTTCTTGCCTTCCCCTCTGGGGAAGGTGCCGAGCTTGCGACGCGAAGCTAGTCCCTTTAGGGGCGAGGCGGATGAGGTGTTTCACTAGTAAAATAATACGGCTGTCACCATTAGCAACAGTCGTATTTAAATATTATGAAACCTTAGCCTTTTTGCTATCGGCAAAGCATGGCAAAAACAGCAGCAGCTTGCTTATACAATAGGTCAAAAACAAGCCGATTGCACACGCCATAAGCCATTTGGCTGCTGCCGGCAAATCGATGGGCAAAAGGAAATAGGCCACCGGAAATACCACCTGCATGTGGCAGTAATACATGGTATAGGAATTAGCCGCCAGTTCTCCCCAAAACTTATTCGTCCCATCAAGGAACTGAGCAAAAAAGGCCAACAGAGCAAAAAAAGCCGATATAAGCAGCATTGCCTGAAAGAAAGCCTTTATAAACAAAAATTGAGTAGGATTTGCTGCTACAAAGCCACCATAAATTGCCCACACCGGATATGTAAGAGTCGCCAGTAAAAACAGCGGCAACCACTTTCCTACAGATGGCTTATATCCATTTTCACTGAACCATTGATTTCTCCAGGCATAAGCCCCCAAAAATATAAACAGCACATACAATAATATACGGCATGGCTGCAAAACCACAAAATAGCTTAAATGAATCCACAGGTCATCATTGCCGGTAATTGTGTCCATGGCCACAATGTTACAAAAAATCATTAAAAACATACCCCAGGCCAGAGAATTTCCCGGAACCGATGGCTTCACCTGCTCCAACAGCCCTTTATCAAGCTTACTGTATAAAAACATTCCCAGATAAAGAAGGGTCAATATTCCCAAATACCAATACTGTACGTGGGAAAACAATACGCCGGAGCCACCGGTTTCCGGGTTGAAAAAAAACAAGGTGTTACAGAATGTAGCAAAATCCATGGGTACATTACGGCTGTATAAGGTCAAATAAGTGGTTGGTGCGGCAAAAAGAGCTGCCCCCACAATCCATGGCAAGGTAATCCGCTTGAGTCTCCCCTTCCACCATTTACTGCCACCATGCTTTTTTAGGGACATCATACCAAAATATCCTGCCACAAAAAACATTATCGGCATAATGAAAACATCAGCCCATAAAATAAATTGAGTAAAAAACAAATCAGAATGTGCCTTGTCTACCACATACCACCAAGCAGGTGCATAGGCCATATAGCACATTGCCAAATGAAAAATTATCATCAGATTAATAATAAACATTTTTAAATTGTCCAGAAAAAATAGTCGTTTCCCCTTCATCGTAAACAAACATCACCCTTCATAATAGCTATTTATGTATTGACACAGCATCCCAGCTGGCATTGAAAATAATCTGATAAACCAAATCATCAGCCTGGTTCCCCCAAAACAGCTTTCCCTTTTCTATATTGGCTGCTAAAAGGGAAAAATAACTCAGAACAACAATTGGATGAAGCTCCTTTTTTATTATTCCAGCCTGTTGTCCCCTTTCCACAAAGGCATACAATGGTTTAAACAGGTCAGTTACATTTTCCAATGAAGTCGTCTTACTTATCATGGAGGACATAAACTGCTCATAGACCTGAAATTCCGCCGGATACAGACGAAAATACTCCACCATGCACCAATAAATATTTTCAAAGCTTTTTTTTATATCCTCTTCGTCCTTAAACTTTTCCATTATAAAATCGCAATTCTTTTTTACAACATACCTGTAAAGCTCCCTTAGCAGCTCCTCCTTACTACTGAAATAAACGTAAATTGTCGCCTGCGGTATGCCGGATTCCTTTGCAATCATTGACATGGAAACACCATTTATGCCTTGAGCAGCCATTAGCTTAACTGTGGACTCCAGTATTCTGTTCTTTTTTTGGTCATTTCTTTTTCTCATGTGTCATATAATAACCGATTAATCGGTCGGTGTCAACATAAAATATTAATGAAATTTATCAGACAAAAATATAAAATAAAAAGGATTATGCCTATGTCATATAGAATTATACAGTTAGTTATTGTATCGGTTGAAAGGATGGTATGTGGCAATGAGTGAAACTAAAAAAGTAAGCTTTATGTATGGCAATGGAACCCTTGAACTGGATGTCCCACAGGAAAGCGTTGTTTTATCCTCCCGGTTGGATGAACTGAAAAGCACCAAAAGTGGCCGGGATATAGTCCATGAAGCCATGATGAACCCCATCGACAGCCCTCGACTTTCTGAGCTGGCAAAGGGTAAGCCGGACTGCACCATAATCATATCGGATCATACCCGCCCGGTACCAAGTCAGGATATTCTACCGGAAATGCTGGCAGAGCTTCGCTTGGGCAATCCGGACATTAAAATCACCCTGTTGGTTGCTACTGGCTTTCATCGGCCTACAAGTGTTCAGGAGCTGCAGGCAAAGCTGGGGGATGAATTGTATGATGAATTCAAGGATTGTATCGTAGTACATGACGCCCACAACCCTGAATGTAATACCAAGGTTGGTGTCTTACCATCAGGACCGGACTGTATTATTGACAAGGTAGCTGCCAATGCCTCCCTGCTGGTGGCCGAGGGATTTATTGAGGCTCATTTCTTTGCCGGATTCTCTGGTGGAAGAAAAAGCGTTTTACCAGGTATTTGCGATGCAGTAACAGTAATGGGTAACCACTGTGGTGAGTTTATTGCCTCGCCATATGCCAGAACAGGCATTTTAGACGGAAATCCTATGCACAAGGACATGGTGGCTGCCGGAAAAATGGCAAAGCTGGCCTTTATCTGCAATGTGGTTATTGACGAGGATAAAAAGACGGTAGCTGCCTTTGCCGGAAATTTTGAAACTGCCCACTTCACCGGCACTGAATTTTTGGCAAAGTACTGTGCTGTTAAACCAGCACCGGCTGATATTGTCATCACCACCAACGGCGGCTATCCGCTGGACCAGAACGCCTACCAGTGCCCAAAGGGTATGACCGCAGCTGAAGCCTCCATTAATGAGGGTGGTGTTATAATCATGCTGGCTACCTGCTCAGATGGTCACGGCGGTCAATCCTACTACGAATCAATCCGGGATGCAAAAACAGCTGATGAATTTTTCCAGAAATGCGTAAACACCCCTCAGACTGAAACCCTGCCTGACCAGTGGTGCGCGCAAATATGGTGCCGTATTCTTCGTAAGCATACCGTACTTTTTGTGGCGGAGCCAGAGCAAAAACAGCTTATTGAGGATTTAAAGGCTCATTATTTCCCTACCCTGGAAGAAGCCTACGCCGAAGCCCGACGCATAAAGGGTGAAAATGCCACTGTCACCTGTATTCCAAACGGTATTTCCGTTATTGTACGGGAATAATCGTTGATTTTAGAACCTGCTATAAGAAAATACTGGAATCATTCACCTGATTCCAGCATTTTTCATATACAGGCACTTATCTATATTATTTTTTGTATTTTTGTATACATTACTATACCCTATTGACATAGTTCAAAAAAAGAGTATACTGTGAAACAACAGCATACGAGGCAGTGGGGGCCCCATGAAATCAGGTACCGGATTTCGTGGGGTTTTCTGTTTTCCCGTAGGTTGTATTTACTTGAAAGCCAAATAGATAAGACCTGTACTGTCACACATGGCTGAGGGCACTAGTATGGGTCGAGACAAAGGTGTCTCATAATCCTCCTTAATGATGATTATGAGACACCTTTTCTATTCGGCGAATAAAAGAAAGGACTGATTTATATGATTAATACTGGTGATACTGCCTGGGTACTGATTAGTGCGGCCCTGGTATTTATTATGACTCCCGGTCTGGCCTTTTTCTATGGTGGTATGGTGCGCAGTAAAAATGTACTTACCACTATTATGCAGAGCTTCTTTATTGTAGCCATGATTTCCGTTGAATGGGTTCTCATCGGGTATGCCATGACCTTTGGAACAGATATCAATGGCTTTATTGGCAACCTAGATAAAGTTGGGCTTGCCGGCGTAGGCTATAATATTCTTGAAAATGGTACTATTCCTGAGCTGGCTTTTGTGGCTTTCCAGTGTATGTTTGCTGTAATTACTCCGGCACTCATTACTGGTGCCTTTGCCGAACGAATGAAATTTGCCGCCTTTGCGATGTTTATTCTTCTATGGGCAATCCTTATTTACAATCCAATGGCCCATTGGGTATGGGGTGGTGGCTTTCTAGCAGAGCTTGGAGCTCTGGATTTTGCTGGTGGTCTGGTTATTCATATTCTTTCCGGGGTTTCCGGACTCACCCTGTGTATTCTTCTTGGTAAGCGGTCCGGTTACGGACGTACCGCTATGATTCCACATAACCTACCTATGACTGTTCTTGGTGCTACCCTGCTATGGTTTGGCTGGTTTGGCTTCAATGCCGGCAGTGCTCTTGGAGCCAATGAGCTGGCCGCCAATGCCTTTGTCACCTCTCAGGCGGCCGCCGGTGCAGCGACTCTGTCCTGGGTAATTACTGAATGGAAAATGAACGGTAAACCAACAATACTAGGCGCTGCCTCAGGGTGTATCGCTGGGTTAGTTGCCATTACTCCAGCGGCGGGCTTTGTTGCTCCTCTCCCATCAATTATCATTGGTTTAGTAGGTGGTGTGGTTTGCTACCTTGCTGTTGCCGTTTTAAAGGAAAGGCTTGGCTATGATGATGCTCTTGATGCCTTTGGTGTCCATGGCATCGGTGGTACCTGGGGAGCTATTGCCACTGGTATTTGGGCAACTACAGAAATCAATCCAGCTGGAGCCAACGGTCTTTATTATGGAGAGACAAATCTTTTCATCGCTCAGCTAATTTCCATCGGTGTAGCCGTAATTTTGGCAATTGCAGGAACATGCATACTATATAAGCTAGTCACTTTGATTACTGAAGCTCGGGCATCTGAGGCCGAGGAGCTTACCGGACTGGATATTATCGAACATGGCGAACGGGGCTATGCACGGTCTATACTGGGCGGCAGTCCAATAATGGGCAGCTTTGAGGATTCTAGTGAAATGCTGGCAAACACTGTTTTAAATGCTACCGCCCACAAGGTATAAGAAAGGGCTAGGTGATAATATGGTAATGACCAAAATCGACATTATAACCCGCTCCAACAAGCTGGATGAGCTTATGAATGCCCTTAACGATATTGGGGTATTAGGAATGACTGTAAGTCAGGTTTTTGGCTGCGGTCTGCAAAAAGGCCATGAAGAGGTGTATCGGGGGAAAAAATACGATATAAATCTGGTACCTAAAATAAAAGTAGAAACTGTAGTATGCGAGGTTCCTGTTGATTTGGTGCTGGATACTGCCCAAAGGGTGCTTCGCACCGGAAATTATGGGGATGGGAAAATCTTTGTTTACGAGCTTTCTGACGCCGTTCGTATTCGCACTGGACAGCGTGGAGCCACCGCGATTATGGATATTCCAGGTGAGAAAAAAAAGTAATAAAAAATGCTGGAATCATTCACCTGATTCCAGCATTTTTTACAGCTAAATTTTCTACCTAAAAGGAATGCCAATACCAATCATCAGTGCAGCATACCCCATTTCTCTATAAAAAACGAAGATTGGTAATAACTGTCCGATTTTTACGATTTTTTTCAATAATAAATCCCTAATTCAACGTCCTTGCAAATATAAACCCTAGGGCGTGTTGATTAAATGAGTTCGTCTATATTTGCTGTGATTGGCTGTCTATTGCCAGGCGACAAACCACAGTCATAGTGGTACTATGTCGAGGATTTGTCAACGACGCAAGGACAGTCAAGACCTGTGAAGATGGGCGAATGGAATTAATCAACACGCCCTAGCTCTTAGACTTACTATTTTTTATATTGGTCAGCAAAAGAAAGACACTTACCAAGCACTTCACCGGTTTTTATGTATTCATAGGTAGGCATTTCAAACAATACCGGTTTTAATGAATGATAATCCACCTTTCCCTTATCATTTAATACACTTTCTTCAGCAAAGGTATGGTCGATTTTCAGGATAAAGCTTTCAAAGCCATCGGTCTCATATATATCAACAACACTACATTCCATTGTAAGAGGCGAGGCCGTGAGAAGTGGTGCTCCGCTTTCACCTGTTGTGTACTCAAACACACCGGCTTTATCCTCCTTGGCACCGCTGACCTTTCCCACATAAGAGGCTGCCGGCAGCATTTCCTCTGTAACAATATTCATTGACAATACTTTATTTTCCTTTACTCCCTTGTTGGTATAATGTGGTTTCGCCAGACTTACCATAACCCGGTCATGACCAATAATCCCAACATGTCCTGCCAAAAGCCAGTTAGCTTTGCCATCCACCATTACACCTACCACCACAAGAGGTGTCGGATATAAAGCCAATACACTACCAATGTCTTTTTCATTTAAATCATCTCCACTTATATTTTTTCTTATATCTCAAACTTCCCACATAGATATATCAGTGAAATCAAGGTGCAATGCCTATAAGCAGACATTATTTTGCCTTGGTACTTAGGGCGTGTTGATTAAATGAGTCCGTCCATATTTGCGGTAACTGACTGTCTATTGGTAGATGACAAACCACAGTCATAGTGGTACTATATCGAGGATTTGTAAAATGAGACTTATTCGGTGGGAGCTTTGGACTCCCACTGAATTTTAGTCGAGTAAATCCTTAGCGCTCATTAGCGCAGGGTCAAGACCTATAAAGATGGACGGATGGAATTAATCAACATGCCCTAATATTTTATTATATTAAGAAAGTAATCTGTCACATCGGTTCATCAATCATTATGTTGTCTTTAAAGTTTTTATCAGGAATATATCAGTGATGTAACGAAATACTGCTTACTCAGTAGCAGCCTTAGACTTCCACAGAATAAATCGAATTAATCCTTAGCAGCTGTTAAAACTTGCTTTCCCACCTGTATAGGCAGGGAACATATTTCACCGAGCTATAATACACGTTGACGATAGTTTTTATATGATATACGATTAACATAGATTGGCATATCGGAGGTGCGAAGAATGAACACGGTTATCGCTATAGATTCCTTTAAGGGAAGCCTGACCTCATTCGAGGCCGGCAATATTGCCGCTGAGGAGCTAAGCAAGCTTTTTCCCGGCAGTAAAGTAAATGTATTCCCGTTGGCAGACGGTGGGGAAGGCACGGTAGATGCTTTAGTTGAAGGTCTTGGAGGAACCATAGAAAAAGCTGAGGTAACAGGACCTTTAGGCAACAAGCTTTTAAGTCGCTTTGGTTTTTTGGCAGAAAAGTCCATGGCTGTTATTGAAATGGCTGATGCGGCTGGTTTGACCATGGTTCCCAAAGAACAACGCAATCCCATGAACACCACAACCTATGGCTTGGGGGAGCTAATCCTAAAGGCACTTGATAAGGGATGCCGACAATTCATCATCGGCATAGGAGGCAGTGCCACCAACGATGCTGGGTTAGGTATGCTGACAGCTTTAGGGGCAAGGTTTGTCACCAGTGATGGTTTACCAACTGGTGTTATGGGGAAAGACCTATTCCATATTGCTTCCATTGATTTGAGTAAGCTGGATAAACGCCTGTTTGAAAGCAATATCATGGTGGCCTGTGATGTGAATAATCCTTTGTATGGCCAAACAGGCTGCTCCTTTGTTTACGGTCCGCAAAAGGGGGCTGACCAGGATACGGTGGCAGCCATGGACAAGGCAATAGAAAAGTTCTCCCTATTGGCAAAAAATCAGTGCAACATAGATGGTGCCCAAATGCCTGGCGCAGGTGCTGCCGGAGGTCTTGGCTATGCCTTTCACGGCTTTTTAAAAGCCCATCTAAGGCCTGGTATTCAGCTTATTTTAGAGTCTCTAAATATCAGTGAGGCCTTAAAGAATGCTGACTTACTCATTACCGGTGAGGGAAGGATGGATTTTCAAACCTCAATGGGTAAGGCTCCCTGCGGTGTAGCAGAGTTTGCCAAGTCTGTAAATCCATCTATTTTAACAATAGCTGTATGTGGCGGTGCTGCCAGGGAGGCCGAAGCAGTAAACAATGCCGGTATTGATGCATATTTTCCTATTATCCACCTGCCTATGACGGTGGATGAGGCGATGGAGCATGAAACAGCACAAATAAATCTACGGCAAACTATCATCCAGATAGGCCGCCTCATTAAATACACTCAAAAAAAATAACTGTTGTATTTCTCGTTGCAATTTGTATAGTCTAATTCTTCTTTTTCATCAGGCTGCCTCTGGTAACTCCCAGCTTTCCATAGCGCTTATTTATTCCATCTATAGCCTCATAGAGCCTGTCCTTCTTTTCATCATGAAACAGGGACAGGCTTTCCATTTCACCAAAGCCGGTGGTGGAAACTCCCAGCAGCCTTATGCCATTGGTAATATTCAGTGCCTCAAACAGCTCCTTTATTGCCGTATAAATATCGTTGTCAAAATTTGATGGTTCAAATAGCTGCTTTTGTCTGGTATAGGTGGTAAAATCATGCTTTCTCAGCTTCAGCTGTACCGTTTTTGCTTTAAAGCCAGCCTTTCTCAACCGCCAGCCTACCTTTACCGAAAGCTCCAACAATACCTGTAGGGCCTCCTCCACTGTCTGCAAATCGTCCCCAAAGGTTACCTCATTTCCAATGGATTTTGCCCGTCCCCGTGGAGCAACAGGGCGCTCATCAATTCCTCTGGCCAGGGAAAATAAATGCCTGGCTGCTTTATCTCCTACTATACTATGCAGCTTTTCATATTCGATTTGTCGCAAGTCAGCAACTGTTTTTACTCGCAGCTGCTCTAATTCCCCTGCGGTCTTTACCCCCACTCCCCATATGCGTCTCACTGGTAATGGGTCAAGAAATTCCTGTACCTTGTCTTTATCCACAACCACCAGCCCATCGGGCTTTTCTAAATCAGAAGCAATTTTGGACAAAAATTTATTGGGGGCAATACCCACCGAGGCGATTATACCGGTTTTTTCCCGTATTTCCTGCTTTAGCTTCATGGCATACTGACGGGGAGTATCCATCAGCCGTTCCATACCAGTAATATCCAAAAAAGCCTCATCAATGGACAGAGGCTCTATCAACGGAGAATATCGGTCGAAAATATCAAAAATCTCCTGAGACACCTCGCTGTAACGTGGGTAATTGCCCTGTATAAAAATCCCCTGAGGGCACAGCTTTACGGCCTTTGCCATAGGCATAGCCGAATGTACGCCAAACCTTCTGGCCTCATAGGAGCAGGTAGAGACTACACCACGGTTCCCCATACCGCCAACTATCAAGGGCTTCCCCCGATATTCCTCATGGTCAAGCTGCTCCACCGAGGCAAAAAACGCATCCATATCCACATGCATAATAAGTCTGTCCATCAAAAACCGCCTGCCTGATATCTCCTGACTTTTACCCTACACTAACGGGCACCAAGGCTTCCATACGCAA
>JAFVER010000017.1 GCA_017475925.1 Anaerovibrio sp.
CGCATTTGGTAGCATCTCTAGTGACGTTTTATATTCAAAAATCATTGTATCAATACACTCGTGAAATCGAGCAGGTGGTTTTTGCCTTCCCCTCGGGGGAAGGGGGACCGCTTGCGACGCGAAGCTAGTCCTTTAGGGCGGTGGATGAGGTGTTCCACTAGTAAAATGAGACTTATTCAGTGGGAACCTTAGATTTCCACTGAATTTAGTCGAATTAATCCTGAGCCTTACGGGTGTTTAACTCCCACCTAAGATGAGGGAGTTATAGCACCCGTTAGCGTAGGGGCAAAATTTATGAGTGCAAGTGTTCTGCGTTAGGCATTCACCTGGTATAAATGCATCAATGATGCATATGGGAAGTTTGAGTATTTTACATAAAAAAGGACTGTTGCATTATACAATCCAACAGCCCTCCCAAAACATACTTTATCCTACCTGAACAGTTAATATCTCAACAGCCTTTTTCAAGGCTTCCTCCAGCTTTTCTGGCTGCTTTCCACCAGCCTGGGCCATATCAGGGCGACCACCACCGCCACCGCCAACAACCGCAGCTGCTTCCTTGATAATCTTACCGGAGTGTGCTCCCTTGGCTACGGCCTCCTTAGAGGCTTTAACAACCAAATTCACCTTATCACCATTTACAGTACCAAGAACAACAACCCCATTGTCAAGCTTTTCGCAGGTCATATCGGCAATATTACGCAAATCCTCCATATCAGCAGCACTAACTGAAGCAGCAATCACGCTTACGCTACCCACTGTTTTTACCTTGTCAGTTAAGGCCGCAGCATCAGCCTTGGCTTTTTCTGCGTTAATGGCATCTAACTGTTTGGTCAAATCCTTTACCTGAGCCGTCAAGGTCTCCACATGAGCAATCAGCTCCTCCTCATGACATTTCAGCTTTGCCGAAGCCTCAGCCACCAGCTTTGCCTTGCCATTCATGTATTCCAGCGCCTTTCGGCCGGTAATGGCCTCTATACGACGAACACCAGCCGCTACACCGGTCTCACTGATGATTTTGAACATACCAATCTGACCAACATTGGACACATGACAGCCACCGCACAGCTCCATGGAAAAGTCCGGTACGGTTACAACCCGCACTACATCACCGTACTTTTCACCAAAAAGGGCCATAGCGCCCTTTTCCACAGCTGCATCCTTGGACATTTCCTCAATAACCACATCAGTGCCCTTAAGGATTTCGTTATTTACCAGCTCCTCCACGTCAGCCAGCTGCTGCGCACTTACCGGCTCAAAGTTGGTGAAGTCAAACCGCAGTCTGTCGCCATTTACCGAGGACCCAGCCTGATTAATCTGATCTCCCACTACCCGTTTCAGCGCTGCCTGTAAAAGATGGGTAGCCGTATGATTGCGGGCTGAAGCCAGCTTTTCAACCTTATCCAGCTTTATCTGGACTTTTTCTCCTACCTTCAGCTGGCCTTCCTCAACGTAGGATTCATGATAAATTGTCCCGTCAGGCAGCTTCTTGGCATTGGTGGCCTTAATACGCCCCAGCTCGCTTATAAATAAACCAGTGTCACCTACCTGTCCACCGCCTTCAGCATAAAACGGCGTATTGGAAAGGATGATACCGGCTTCCTCACCATCCTGCAGGGAATCCACCAGTACACCGTCCTTCCAGATAGCTACCACCTCTGCTTCAGTGACATTTTCATCATGCCTTAGGGCCGCTGTGTCAATATGCTTCAAATCAGGTACCGCAAACCGCTGATTTTCAGCCCGGGCGGCTCTGGCCCGTTCGCGCTGCTCCTGCATTTCCTTGTCAAAGGCTTCCTTGTCAAAATCCAGACCATTTTCCTGAAGGATTTCCTCCGTCAGCTCCCATGGGAAACCAAAGGTATCATAAAGCTTAAAGCTAAGAGCACCATCCAAAACCTTTTTACCGGCTGCCTTGACCTCAGCCATATAGCCGTCCAAAAGCTCCAGGCCCTGCTCTAGGGTGGCCGAGAACCGGTCCTCCTCCAGGGAAATAACCTTCTTTATATAATCCTGCTTCTGGGCCAGGGCTTCAAAGTCACTGGCACCATCATAAATTTTACATACAGCGTCCACAGCGCCCTCAAGGAACTTGTCCTTTATGCCTAACATCCGCCCATGACGGATAGCCCGCCGTAAAATCCGACGCAGCACATAGCCACGGCCTTCATTAGATGGAAGTATGCCATCCATTATCATGATACTCATAGAGCGGGCATGGTCAGCAATAACCTTTAAGGAAACATCCTTTTTGGCATCCTCACCGTATTTCACGCCGGAAACCTTGGCAGCATACTGGATTATAGGGAAAAGCAAATCCGTCTCAAAGTTGCTTGGGACACCCTGCATTACCGAGGCAATACGCTCCAGTCCCATGCCTGTATCAATGTTCTTGTTTTCCAGGTCGTTGTACTTACCATCCTCAGTGCGGTCAAACTGGGTAAATACGTTGTTCCATATTTCCAGATAACGGTCACAGTCACAGCCTACCCCGCAGGTTGGGCTGCCACAGCCCCGTTCCTCTCCCAGGTCAAAATAAATCTCTGTATCAGGACCGCAAGGTCCGGGACCGATTTCCCAGAAATTATCCTCCATAGGAACAATATGGGTCGGGTCAAAGCCCGGCTGTGCCTCCCAAATCTGACGAGCCTCGTCATCCTTTGGATAAATAGTTGCCCAAAGCTTGTCCTTTGGCATTTCCAGCACCTCAGTCAAAAACTCCCAGGCCCAAGGAATAGCCTCCTTTTTAAAATAATCCCCAAAGGAGAAGTTACCCAGCATCTCAAAATAGGTCTGATGCCGGGCTGTATGCCCTACGTTTTCAATATCACCGGTACGCACGCACCGCTGACTGGTGGTAATCCTGGTGCGTGGTGGCTTTACCTTACCGGTAAAATATGCCTTAAAGGGCGCCATGCCGGCCCCAATCATTAACAAAGTCGGATCATTTTCCGGAATAAGGGATGCACTTGGTAATCTCAAGTGGCCTTTTTTCTCAAAGAAAGTAAGATAGGCTTCCCTAAGCTCATTACCGGTCATTTTCTTCAAAACAATCTACCTCCAAAAATAATATATAAATCTGATAATTAGCGAATACTAACTTTTAAATTATACCCCAGTTACTATATTTTTTCCATATTCATTTGCGGTAATTTGGGGTAAATTTTATACTAATTTAAAACCTCCCATTTGGAAATATACTTTACATCAAGAACCAGAACAGTCTAAAATAATTCCAAAAAGCAAGGAGTGAATACAATGAAAAACAAACTGTTTACTATCCTTTTCCTGCTGGCAGCTGTGATGATGACCGCTGGAAATGCCTTTGCAGGTCATTTGGAGGATATTTCAGCAAGAGGCACTATCCGCATTGGCACCACCGGAGACTATATTCCCATGTCATACCTGAATCCCAATACCGGCCAATATGAAGGCATTGATGCCGAACTGTCACAGATTATTGCTGACTCTTTAGGTGTGAAAATTGAATATGTACCTACCAGTTGGCCCAACCTCACGGCTGATACCATGGCAGGAAAGTTTGACATAGCCCTGTGTGGCATTTCAAGAAACTATGCTCGGGCCAAAGCCATGGCCATGTCCGATGCATATGGTGAGGGGGTCTTTGGCAAAACAATCTTGTGCCGCAAAGGCGATGAAAATAAGTATAAAAGCCTGTCTGATATTGACAAGCCTGATGTACGGGTAATGATTAACCCTGGTGGCACCAATGAAAAATTTGCCCATGCAAACCTAAAAAATGCCCAGCTCATCATCCATCAGGAAAATGCGGACATTCCCCGGCAGGTGGCAGAGGGCAATGCTGATATTATGATAACAGAAACCGTAGAGGCTGCCCGCTATGTAGAAATGAACTCAAAACTGGCTGCACCACTTATATATGAACCCTTTACTCGTCACTCCTGCGGCATACTCATGAAAAAGGGCGACCAAGAATTTTTAAACTATATCAACTTTGTGCTGGCAGAGCTGAAAATGGATGGAACTCTGGCAAAGCTGGAAAGAAAATACCTATACAGATAAAATAAAATGTTACCAAATAATTCTTGCCTTCCCCTCTGGGGAAGGTGCCGAGCTTGCGACGCGAAGCTAGTCCCTTTAGGGGCGAGGCGGATGAGGTGTTCCGCTAATAAAATTCGACTAATATTCAGTGGGAGTTTAAAGCTCCCACTGAATAAGTCTCATTTTACAATAATATATAAAGTTGCATTTGACAAATGATGACGAGAATAAAATAATATAAAATATAAAACTAATAAAGGAAACTGAACCATGGCTAATATTATCTGTTTACCTAAGCTGTC
>JAFVER010000224.1 GCA_017475925.1 Anaerovibrio sp.
CAAACCGCAGTCATAGTGGTACTATGTCGAGGATTTGTCAACGACGCAAGGACAGTCAAGACCTGTGAAGATGGGCGAATGGAATTAATCAACACGCCCTAAGTGCTGTTACCGAAAAATATGCTGCTGTGGTTCACAGCAGCATCAACATAACTATATCATTCTATCATGATGGGCATTTCCACGCAACAAAAAAGACACATATTTAAAATTTAAAATCAAGCAGATAATAGTTCCTGCCTTCCCCTTTGGGGAAGGTGCCGAGCTTGCGACGCGAAGCTAGTCCCTTTAGGGGCGAGGCGGATGAGGTATTCCATTATGCGAAAGAGCTCCACGGTAAACATTCACATAGACTATACCTGTAGGAAATTTGATTAAATTTCTTGCATTTTTACATTATTCATCATAAAATGTTAAACAGAATTATAAACAGGACGTCCATTGCCACCGGGTAGTGGGATTTACGTCATCCTCGTATCGTCAGGTCATAGCAGATACGTGGATGACTCTTTTTTTAATGAGACTTATTCATTGGGATCTTTAGTATTCCACTGAATTTAGTCGAATTAATCCTGAGCTTTACGGGTGTTTATCTCCCACCTAAAGAAGAGGGAGTCTTAACACCCGTTAGCGTAGGGTTGTAAGGAGGTCACTATGCACTGGTTTTATTTGTCATTAGCTGCCCTATTTGAAATCACCTGGGTTATAGCCATGAAATACTCCCATGGCTTCTCTGCAATGATACCATCCGCTATTGCAGCTATTGGAAGTATTTTAAGTGTGGTATTTTTATCAATGGCAGTAAGGCAGCTCCCAATGGGTACAGCCTACGCCCTGTGGACAGGTACTGGTATTGCCGGTACAGCAATTGCCGGAGTATTTTTATTTAATGAGCGCTTAACTTTTCCACAAATTATCTGTATAGGATTAATTGCTTGTGGTATTATTGGATTGAAGCTATTAGTTAGGGAGTGATTTTATGTTTAAGCCCATGAGACGATTCAAGCAGGAGCTTTCCCAGGAAAAATGTATAGAAATATTAAAAACAGAGCCACGGGGAGTATTATCATTAATCGAAGAAAATGGCTATCCCTACGGAATACCAATGAATCACTGGTACTGCGAAGAAAATGGACGAATTTACTTTCATGGCGCCAGGGAAGGCCAGAAAATAAATGCCATAAAGGCCAACAACAAGGCCAGCTACTGTGTATTTGATGCCGGCTACCGCAATGAAGGGGAATGGGCCTTAAATATAAGCAGTGTGGTTGCCTTTGGCAAAATACGCCTGGTTGAAGATGAGGAAACAGCAAAAAAAATATGTGTTCATCTGGTAAAAAAATTTACCGATGATGAACACTATCTGCAAAAGGAATTGGAAGCCGCCTTTTCTCGGGTACAGTGCCTGGAATTCATCCCTACCCACATAACCGGCAAGCTGGTAAATGAATCATAAACCATCAGTCATCACTTTTTATTTTCTTTCCTAAATCATCAAAAAATGATTTGCTGATACGGCCGAAAATCCCCTGCTGTCCATGACGGGATGCTTTGCGTTCCCGCAGTTCATCTCTGGACATAACAAGCTTATCACTCTTTACGTCATATACATCAAATTTTATTCGTACTGTAGATGTATATACTGTTTCTGCCGGATGATATACCGGCATGGTATCATAATATTTTTCCTCTACCCAGGACCCATCAGACCGCTTTACCTGCCGGGTACGGGTGACTGTCTCCCATGAGGTATAGGCTTCTTTAATATAATAATCATCATGCCACTTCAAAAGCTCAGCCTTTACATAAATATCAGCTGATTTCAGCGGATGTAAAATAGAGTCACTATCAGGCCGCATAACCTTATACGGTGGACGGGACGCAACCTTCAAGTATTCCTCCAGAAGGATTTTTTCCGTTAAATCACTTTCCATCTCCTCAGTATCCACCAGCTCAATATCATAAATAATAGCTTCCTTAACCCTGGAAAAATCATAATTTTTATCAACCCAGTCAAGCTTCTCAGCCTGAACACCGGTGGTGCATAACAGCATAGCCAAAAACAAGGCTCCTGTAAGCATTTGCTTCAATATATGTCTCATACAGCTCCCTCCCTAAAAAGATATACATAAAACGTATTATTTAATTCTACACTCTCCTACTAATTCGTCCTTTTGAAGCCGGATTCCTTCTTCAGGAATATGCTAAAAAAATAAAGCGAACATTGTGCCTTAACACAGTGATTCGCTTTTTTGCTTTATATGACAGCCCGCCGACGAATTTCCCGTAATCGTTCAACTAAATGGGCATTGAGCTTTTCCTCAAGCTCTTCCAGGGACCTTGAATCAAAGACATAATTCATTTCCGGTATATTATTTATCCGAGCCTCCCCAAAAAATTCACAGCGGAATTCATTATAGTAGATAATGAAATTACTATTAATACTGAAATCCGAATAATCAAACACTATATATGAGCCATTCAATACCCTGGTCAGCTGCTTGGGCTCAATAAACAGCGAAAAGCCCTCCAGCTCCCTCGGTAATATGTCAGCATAATTCCATTCCGGTATATTCAGCGCTTTGGTAACATAACTAACTGTATCCGGATTATATATTGCCAAATCGTGAACGGCTCCCTCCAGATATTTCTGCAAGTAATGCTGATATTCTTCAAAGGATGAGGTAATAAACTGCATTAAACAAAATTCTGTCAATCCCCGCTGGATTTTCAGCTTATATTCCTTGGTTTCCTGATGATAATAAGCGATTACTCCCAGATGCTTTTCCTCATTTTTATAGGAAAACAGCTCAAAGGTGTCTCCCACCTCAGCATATTGCTTGGCAAAGGTAAGTCCAAACCAGTCCCTTGGAAGCTCATCCAAATATTTCCAGTCAGCAGTTTCCTGTTGGATTTTTTCCAAAACCTCTTGCTTCATAGCCTTATCCCCTAAGCCATTGTGTCAATACACTAGTTAAAATAAACGATGGTATCTCCTGGTTTTTTCGCCTCAACAAAGTTTTCTACATCAATACCCAGATTTTCTATTTCACCGTTTTTATCATACTCTACATGAATTACCCCGGTAACCTTACCCCATTTTCGTTCGTTGTTCATGTGATTTAGCTTTTTAAAGGGTGCCCCTGTACCGACCAGTCCCAAAAACATCATATCATCGGCGCAGCAGGCCATGCCAACACGGCCTACACCATAGCGAATAGCATTATCCTTGTAGGCAGAGCATAAATATCCATCAAAAATGACCCGTTTTTTGTCATAATCTGCCGGATGGTCCTGCATATCAACAAACCAGGCCCCATAATCATCCATTTCCAAATCAATGGTGGACTTGTTTTTAGCGAAGGGCAGCTCCGGTGCTTCCTCTTCAAAATCCTCCAGCTCAGATTCAAATATAACCTGTGCCCGGCGGTTTACCACTCTTACATTTCGGCGGATGTCCTGTTGTCTGGTTTCATGGTCACAGCGGTTAAATATAATCAGCTCACAATAACGAAACAGGTCCACAAACTTGTCCTTCATGTTTTTCTGATAAACCTCAAAGGTCTCTGCATTTACCAGTCCAATATTCTGAAAATCAAACCATTCCTCCGGCAAGGGAATGTTCATAAAATCCCCGGCACTCCACATGCCGTTTGCTTCAATAATCACACTGCTTGGATGATATTTTCTTTGACATTCCTCATAGAATTCGGTAGTGAGCTCCTCCACATCCTCAACTGTAATGACCTTGGAATGGCTTTCCTCAAGAAGCTCATCCTCCAGCTCCTCCTCACCTTCCTCACCAAGTATAATGAGGTTGCACTCGGCCTGAGCAAACTGATTGTTCTGGAGAAAATCCTTTATTACACTGGTTTTCCCGCTTTCAAGCAATCCGAGAAAATAATAAACTGGAACGTTTTGTTTTGTTTCACTCATCAGTTATTCTCCCAATTATTCACCCATAAACAATTCCTTCAAGCTGGCTTCATGCAGCTTGCTGCCAATAACACAAAGCCTTCCGGTATAATCTGCTGCACCGGTTTCCACACTGCTTTCACCAGGCACATAGTTAAAATGCAGCCATTCTCCGTCATTAGCTGACATAACAATCCCCTTTGCCCGAAGAACCACTCCATATTCATCAGCATTAACCAATTCAGCCAAAATGCTTTTCAGTTCCTCAGCAGTATATTTTTTGGTAGTTTCAACTCCCCAGCTGCCGAATACATCATCTGCATGGTGATGATGGTCATGTCCGTGATGATGATGGTGGTCGTGGTCGTGACAGCTGCACTCAGGGTCATCACATTCATGGTCATGGTGATGATGTTCATGCTGGTGATGGTGTTCATGCTGGTGCTCATGGTCGTGATGTTCATGATGCTGATGCTCATCGTGGTCATGGCAGCTGCATTCAGGATCATCACATTCATGGTCATGGTGATGTTCATGGGCTTCTGTCACCTCATGGACATTCAACAGCTCACTGTGGTGAAGGGCCTCCAAAATCTGTTCACCGGAAATGCTATCCCATGGAGTAGTTACAATAGGCGCCTTTGGGTTATGCTGACGGATTATATCAATGGTTTCCTGAAGCTTCTTCTCATTAACATCCTGACTGCGACTCAATACCACACAATCAGCATGGGCAATCTGGTCAATAAAAAACTCCCCATAATTACGAGCGTACATTTTGCACTTTTTGGCATGAACCACTGCAATACTGCCATCTATTACCACGTCAGCATTGCAAACCTTGGATACCGCCACCTTTACATCAGACAGCTTGCCTACCCCTGACGGCTCAATGATGATTCGGTCAGGATGATAGGTCTCCATCACCTGTTTTAAGGATTCCTCAAAATCACCTACCAGAGAGCAGCATATACAGCCGGAGTTAATTTCCTTTATTTCTACACCGGCCTCCTTCATAAATCCACCATCGATGGCAATTTCGCCAAACTCATTTTCAATGAGGCAGATTTTATCATTAAAGCCTTCCTTAATCAGCTTCTGAATAAGGGTGGTTTTACCGGCACCCAAGAAACCCGAAAATATATTAATTTTAGTCATATTGCAAACCTCCATAAATGATAACTTATTCAGATGGAGTTTTAACTCCACCTGAATTTAGTTGAATTTACCCAGGGCTTTACGGGTGCTTAACTCCCACCTGAGAGGAAGGAGTCTTAGCACCCGTTAGCATCGGATAAAAACATTGCTAAAATTTCCCACATAAAATACCATTTAAAGCTAGGGCGTGTTGATTAAATGAGTTTGTCCATATTTGCAGTGATTGGCTGTCTATTGCTAGGCGACAAACCACAGGCATAGTGGTACTATGTCGAGGATTTGTCAACGACGCAAGGACAGTAAAACGAGACTTATTCAGTGGGAGATATAAACTCCCACTGAATTTTAGTCGAGTAAATCCTTAGCGCTCATTAG
>JAFVER010000018.1 GCA_017475925.1 Anaerovibrio sp.
AAGTGCACCTTGCATACATAGAACTTACCGTTCATTTGCGCCCTAACTGGCTTAATTCACGGAGTTCTATAGTAGCAGTAGTGCACTAAGTTCAGTCTGCGCCAGTATGGCTTGATTCGCTAAGTGCACCTTGCATACATAGAACTTACCGTTCATTTGCGCCCTAACTGGCTTAATTCACGGAGTTCTATAGTAAATTTTTTAAAATTGCGTTATAATATACATTGTAATTATAGGCGGGATAAAGCTTGAGGGAGGTTATTTTTTGTGGGAACTGTATTGGCATTAAAGGAAAAAAAGCCTGTGATTGGAAAAGATGTTTACATAGCACCAAATGCAGTAGTGGCCGGTGATGTGGAAATAGGCGACAACAGCAGTGTGTGGTTTAGTGGAGTTGTCCGGGGAGATATAAACAAGGTAGTTATTGGGAAAAACGTAAACATTCAGGACAATGCTACCATTCATACCATGTGGGATAACCCAACAGTAATCAGTGACAATGTGACTATTGGTCACAATGCAGTGGTTCACTGCTCCAAAATTGGTGAAAACACACTGATAGGCATGGGGTCGATTATTATGGGGTATGTGGAAATCGGCGAAAATTGCATCATAGGTGCTAATTCATTTATTCAGCAATATAAGAAAATACCGGCTAATTCCATGGTTTATGGCAATCCGGCGAAGCTGGTGCGCCCACTGAATGAGGATGAAATAGCTGACCTAAAGGATTCTTCTGTGGCATATCGGGATTTGGCAAAGGCTTATATGGAAAATGCGAAGGAAATTGATTAAAAGGGGATTATTTTGATGGAAAAAACATTGGTGCTTATAAAGCCAGATGCCTTCAGGGCACACCATATTGGAGATATTTTCAAAATCTATGAGGATGCAGGCTTGGAGGTATTGGCAGTAAAAATGCTTAAAATGGACGAAAAGCTTGCTTCTCAGCATTATGTAGAGCATATTGGCAGACCTTATTATAACGATTTGGTCAGCTTTATGACCTCAGGACCAATTATTGCCATGGTTTTGGCTGGTGAAAATGCCATTGCCGATGTTCGTAAAATAAATGGAAAAACCAATCCGGCAGAGGCCGATGAGGGAACAATCCGTAAGCTGTACGCCTCCAGTGGCAGTCGTAATGCAGTACATGCCTCTGATTCACCGGAAAGTGCGGCAAGAGAAATATCTCTTTATTTTAGTGCTACAGAAATTTTTGATTAATGGTAATTGATGATTGAGAGGTTTTGCCATGAGTGTTTATACCAAAACCGGTGATAAGGGGACTACGGGTCTATATACAGGCCAACGAATACCGAAAAATTCGCTGCGGGTAGCTGCCTATGGAACAGTGGATGAAATTTCATCGGCCCTGGGATTGGCCAGAGCCTTTTGTAAAAATGAGCAGGTCCGGGCTATTGTTTTGGAGCTGCAAAAGAATAACGGCTTATTAATGGCTGACCTGGCAAGTATTGACAAGCCTCCAATGATTAGTGATGAAAGTGTGGCACACATTGAAAAGATTATTGACGAGGTGGAGGACAAGCTGCCACCATTAAAATGCTTTATAATTCCTGGCGACAGTCAGGGAGGGGCATTTTTGGATTTGGCCAGGACTGTCACTCGGCGAGCTGAACGGGCAATTCTGGATTTGGCCGATATGGAGCCGGTACACGAAAGTGACCGGCTGTATGTAAACCGACTGTCGGATTTATGCTTTGTACTGATGCGTTTGGAAGAAAATCGTTAAGTAACAATATACAAACATGCTAAGAAAATGGAAAGTGAAGGCAGAATTAGGGGCAGAGGCCGCTGATTTGGCAAAAAAACTGAATATTTCCCCCCTTTTGGCAAGTATATTGCTTAGCCGAGGCATCGATAGCAGGGAAAAGGGCGAGCTTTTTCTTCATCCTGAACGGATAGAATACTGTGATCCATATCTGCTGCCAGATATGAGGCTGGCGGTGGACAGGATAATTTTGGCGATTTCCAAGGGAGAAAGGATAACGGTCTATGGTGATTATGATGCTGATGGTATAACAGCCACCTCCCTGCTGATGACTACCCTGCGGGAGCTGAAGGCGGAGGTTGATTATTATATACCTGACAGATTTTCTGAAGGGTATGGTCTTAATGCTACGGCACTGGACCTGCTGGCCAACCGGGGAACAAGGCTTATTATTACAGTAGACTGTGGTATTAAGTCAGTGGCTGAAATAAAGGGTATAAATTCCAGATTGGATGTGGTGGTTACTGATCATCACCTGCCGGGAGATGAACTGCCAGAGGCTGTAGCCGTAGTGGATGCCCACAGAGCTGACTCAAAATATCCATGCCCGGACTTGGCTGGGGTAGGGGTGGCCTTTAAATTATGCCAGGCTATTTGGCAGGAATTACAGGGGGAGCCTCTGGCAGATCGTGGAATAGAGCTGGTTGCTCTGGGGACGGTGGCGGATGCGGTTCCGCTGCTTGGAGAAAATCGTCGCATTGTCAGTGCTGGACTAAAGGCTATGGAAAAAACCTCTATTGTTGGTATGAAGGCCCTTACAGAGATTGCTGGATGCACCGATAAGCCTATCACCAGCATCAGTGCCGGTTTTTACCTTGCTCCCAGGATAAATGCGGCTGGACGGTTAAAAAATGCTGCTCTGGGGGTGGAGCTGCTTACCTGTGATAATGCTGATAAAACAGCCGAGTTGGCCGCAGAGCTTAATTCTATAAACGATGAACGGCGGCGGCTAAAGGATGAAATGCAGGCA
The DNA here is from genome assembly GCA_017475925.1 of Anaerovibrio sp. Classification (GTDB taxonomy): domain Bacteria; phylum Bacillota; class Negativicutes; order Selenomonadales; family Selenomonadaceae; genus Anaerovibrio. The sequence continues at coordinate 2,763 of JAFVER010000018.1, forward strand.
GAGGCTGAGAAGCAGCTTGAAAATGTAGACATAGATAATACCCGTGTGTTGGTGGTAGTCGGTGAAAATTGGCACCAGGGGGTATTGGGTCTGGTAGCCTCCAGCATAGAAAATATTTATTATCGTCCGGTAATCGTCATAAGCTTAAGTGATGGGATTGGCAAGGGCTCCTGCCGAAGCATTCCCGGCTTTAATATTTATGAGGCATTGGCAAACTGTCAGACGGTTGTTGAGCAGTTTGGTGGCCATGAGGGCGCAGCTGGTCTTACTATTCGTCAGGAAAATATTCCTCGGTTTAAGGAGCTGCTGGAAATTGAGGCAAAACGCCAGATGAAGCCGGAACAGTTCATTCCATGCTATGAGGTGGATCAGGAAATTTCCCCTTTGGAAATAACAATGGAGATGGCCGAGGAGCTATCTCTATTGCAGCCCTGTGGTATGAAAAATGATGAGCCATTGTTTTGCTGTCGGGGGGTACGTGGAGCGTATGCTTCCTGTATGGGGGTTGATAACCGCCATTTGAGATTTTCTGTGGTAGATGAAAAAAATCGTTCCGTTGGGGCAGTTGCCTTTAATATGGCGGCGGATATTGGCAGAATTGACGCTAAGCCTTTGGATATGGTTTATGAGATTAACATTAATGAATGGAATGGAGACAAGCAGCTTCAGTGCGTCGTAAAAAGTCTGGAGGCTCCGTTGCAGGAGATTGGGGAAATAGAGGTTAATCGGGATTTTTTGAAGGAACTATATATTTTTCTGCGTGAATGTGGTGAAAAGGCTAAACCGGTTTACAATGACGCACCATGGCTGGCAACAAGAATGAGAATGCTTGGTAAAATAGCAACGGCTGTGGCTGTGGAGAACGGACTAAAGATATTTGCTGAGCTTGGCTTGATATCAATAAATGACAAAGGAATGTGCAGCCTGGTGGAAGGTACGGGAAAGATGAATTTGTCTGACTCGCAAACCTACAGAAAATTGAATAATAACAGGTAATAAAAATAGTTTGCTGAGGTAGCCGGTACCACAGCAAACTATTTTTTAGGGCGTGTTGATTAAATGAGTTTGTCCATATTTGCAGTGATTGGCTGTCTATTGCTAGGCGACAAACCACAGTCATAGTGGTACTATGTCGAGGATTTGTCAACGACGCAAGGACAGTCAAGACCTGTGAAGATGGG
>JAFVER010000019.1 GCA_017475925.1 Anaerovibrio sp.
ATAAATCCTAAGCTTTACGGAAGCATCCAAGAGGCAAAGCCGATTGGATAATGCGCCCTATGCGAAAGTGTCCTGTGAAACAAGACTTTGTTGAAGTTGAACAGTAGACACTCACCGCTATGGGCGCTTAACTCCCACCTACGAGGATGGGAGCCTTAGCGCCCGTTAGCGTAGGGTAAAATACTCCCGCTAGGAGCCTTAGCCCCCGTTAGCATAGGGTAAATTCAAAAACACATTATTACTTTATCATATTTCATATTGTTTTGTACACAACTTTATATAATAATAAAAATCGCCACATGGCTAAATTGTAGAAAGCCAGCTGTATTGTCTATAAGCTGGCATTAATACACATGGGAAGTTTGAGTAATAATTTATTTTCAAAGCCTCTATCTTTCGGGTATTTTTCCCTCACCCAACAGCTTCTTCAAAGCGGAACTATCTGTGTCATTTGTCAATAAATAAATATAATCACCAGCATACAGTCGAGTATCATCCCGCGGACTTATTCGCTGAAGTCCCCGCTTTATATCAACAATAGTTGTCTGAGGTGGTAGAACCAGGTCCCTGAGAAGCAGCTTATCGGCTGCACTGCCGGAGGCCACCACCAATTCCAGTGCTACCCGTCGTCCTGACACCCCCTCTCCCATCTTTTCCTTGATTTTCAGGGAGCGGGCCAAAAGCTCTTCATATACCGGCTTACCACCGGTCAAATCTGCCACTAAATAAGCAGTCATGGACACACAAATAAGTGGTAAAAGATGCTGAAAGGACCCTGTCATTTCCATTATCAAAACACTGGCGGTAACCGGTGATTTTACCACCGCTGAAAAATATGCCGCCATGCCAAAAACAATAAGGTCACCAACGTAAGGCTTCGGCAGCAGTCCCTGGGAAAGCAGCATGCTGCTGAATATACCGCCGCCACAGGCTCCCAATACTAGCATGGGCAAAAATATTCCACCGGGAACTCCTGAACCAAAGGAAATGGCTGTATAAAGGAATTTTCCCAAAAACAAAATGCCCAAAAAAATCAATGAATACTGGTGGGAAGCCAACGCATTAACCATGGTGCCACCACCGCCCAAAATATCCGGTAGTATGAAGCCCAGTAGTCCAGCCATAGCCAGCGGTACAAAAATTTTCACTTCATTACGCAGCTTCAACCTATCATAAGTATCAAGGGAAAAAATCAATGTTTTATTAAAAACACGCCCTAAAAGGCCAATGAAAATGCCAAAAACGATTAGTATGCCATATAGCGAAAGGGGAAATACAGCCAATTCATCAAAATGAAAAACCGGCATCCCGCCAAAAATCAGCTGACTCACTGTAGTAGCTGTTACAGAGGCAGTTATTGAGGCCATCAGTACCATAGGCGAGAAGGTTTTCTGCAATTCCTCCAAACAAAATATCACTCCAGCCAGTGGGGCATTAAAGGCGGCTGCCAGTCCTGCTCCAGCCCCGGCGGTCATTAATATCCGTTCCTCATATCTGGTTCTTACAGCACTGCGACTTACCCCCTGTCCAACACAAGCCCCAATCTGAACGCTGGGGCCCTCCCGCCCCAACGAAAGGCCAGCACCAATGGCCAATATGCCACCAATAAGCTTTGAAAAAAGTACTGAAGCCCATTTCATATTCATTTTTCCCATAAGCACTCCCTTCAGCTGAGGAATGCCACTTCCACTGCACATAGGCTCGTTTTTTAGCAGCTTGGCCAATAACAGGGCTATTAATATAAAGGATGCTGCATAAGCCAATGGCTCACTGTATTTGCCTTCATAAAATGCCGTTGCAACTGTTTTATAAATTTCCGGACGATAGACTTCTGATGCAGTCAAGATATACCGAAACAGGGCTATGACTCCACCAGAAAAAATTCCCACCACAATTCCTTCTATAAACAAGCGGAAGTGAAACCGTCGCTCCCGCACAATATCCTTTATCAATCTGTCGGTTGTTGACATAAATAACACCTCATCCACTATCCAGGATGGTCCACCTTCCAGCAGTGGAAGGGCACAAGAATATATGCTTAAAGCAGCAACAAAAAGGGGTGTGGAAAATGATTACTCATTTTTCACACCCTTTTAACCATTTTATTATTCAGCAGTAAATGGCAACAAAGCGATGTTACGGGCACGCTTAATAGCAACGGTAACCTGACGCTGATGCTTTGCACAGTTGCCGGAAATACGACGAGGCAAAATCTTACCACGCTCAGTAATGTAGCGACGCAACTTTCCTGCGTCCTTGTAATCGATTTGTTCTACTTTATCTACGCAGAAACTGCAAACCTTCTTGCGAGGTCTTCTGCTTCTATCACGTTTAACCAAGTATATTCCCTCCTATCAAAATGGAATATCGTCATCAGACACTGGACTGCCGCCGAAGCCACCAGCAGGAGCCGGATCAGCCGGAGCAAAACTCCCTCCGGTGGTATTTTCCCGCTGCTGCTTAGAACCCATGAACTCAATCTCGTTTGCAACCACCTCTGTTACATAACGCTTGGAACCATCCTGAGCCTCATAGGACCGAATCTGCATACGGCCTTCCACCAATATCTGACTTCCCTTTACGAGGTTGTTGCCACAAATCTCAGCCAGCTTTTCCCATGCTACTATAGGAATAAAATCTGCTGTCTGCTGATCTCCGGCATTACGGTTAAAACGACGATTAACTGCCAAAGAAAATGAAGCCACTGCCTTGCCGGAAGTTGTATATCTCATTTCTGGATCCCGCGCCAACCTGCCAGCCAGAATAACCTTATTCATGGACTACCTCCTGAAACTATTAGTCATCTACACGAACGATCATGTGCTTAAGAAGATCATCACTAATCTTCATAACACGATCAACCTCAGCTACGCAAGCCGGCTCTGCGGTAACATTAAGCAGAACATAGTAGCCTTCAGTACAATCCTTAATCTCATAAGCAAGACGCTTCTTGCCCCAACGATCCTCGGAATCTACAGTACCGCCATTTTTGGCAACAAGCTTGGTAAACTTTTCAACTACAGCGTTGGTTGCCTCTTCTTCCATTGGTTTAACAATGAATATGACTTCGTACTTTCTCACGAAATCACCTCCCTCTTTGGTCTTTGGCTCCTTATTTCCATAAGGAGCAGAGAAAGTTATCAAACAAAATTTGAAACTATCTTTGTCCTTGTGACTAAACGATTATACCACCCTAAAGATCCCTATGCAAGCATTTTTTACTCAAACTTCGCACACGTATAATTGATGTATTTCTGCCAGGTGAATGCCTAACGCAGAATGCTTGCGCTCATAAATTTTGCCTAGTGGAACACCTCATCCACCGCCCTAAAGGACTAGCTTCGCGTCGCAAGCGGTCCCCCTTCCCCAAAGGGGAAGGCAAAAACCACATGCTCGATTTCACTAAGTACCAAGGCAAAATAATGTCTGCTTGTAGGCATTACACCTTGATTTTACCGATATATCTATGTGCGCAGTTTGAGTTTTTGACTTACACCCTATGTCCTTAAAGAAAAACAAAAAGCACCGCATAAGCGGTGCGGATTTACTAATTGGCAGGGGTAGCAGGACTCGAACCTACGAATGCTGGATTCAGAATCCAGTGCCTTACCAACTTGGCGATACCCCTGTGCTGTTCAACAAGTGATATGATACTAGACTATTTATTGATTGTCAACTTTTATTTTAAATCAGGCAGCTGCCAATCAATTGGCTCCTGCCCAACAGATTGCAAAAAATCATTGGCCCGTGAAAACGGCCGACTGCCGAAAAAACCTCGATAAGCTGACAACGGACTGGGATGAGGTGACTCTATAATACAGTGCACCGGATTGGTTATCATTGCTTTTTTCCGCCGGGCCGGACTGCCCCACAGAATAAACACCAGTGGCTTGTCACGCTCATTTAGCAAAGAAATAATCTTATCCGTAAACAGCTCCCAGCCCTTCCCCTGATGGGAGTTAGCCCGATGGGCCTGTACTGTAAGCACTGCATTAAGCAGCAGCACCCCCTGCCTTGCCCAAGGCTCCAGGCAGCCATTATCCGGTGGCTTACAGCCCAAATCTGTTTCCAGCTCCTTAAAAATATTTATCAGGGAGGGAGGTGGCGGTACATTGGGCTGAACCGAAAAGCTCAGTCCGTGGGCCTGACCCGGCTCATGATATGGGTCCTGCCCCAGGATTACCACTTTGGTGTCAGCGTAGCTTGTGTAGTGCAATGCATTAAAAATGGAATACATGTCGGGAAAAATTTGTCTGGTTCTGTATTCACCTATAAGAAAATTCCGCAGCTCCCTGTAATACGGCTTTTCCATTTCCGAAGCCAAATATTTCTCCCAATCATTTTTAAATATCTGCATAACTTATGGACACCCCATTTATCCTACACGTCTATCCAATATGCCCCTTCAAATATTCCCTGACCTCAGCACCCGTTTCCAAAAGCATGACTTTTGCCAGGTGGTCTTTTGCTTCGGCCATTGATATAGAGCGTATTTTTTCCTTTACCCTTGGAATAGCTGGTGCACTCATGCTTAACTCCGATATGCCCATTGCCATCAGAATAATCGCTGCATATGGATCACTGGCCATCTCGCCACACATACCAACCCATTTACCGTTATCACGGCCCGTCTTTATGGTACGCTGAATAAGCTGTAGCACCGCTGGATGAAAGTGGTCATACAGCGTACTCACCTGAGGATTGATTCTATCCACCGCCAAGGTATACTGCACCAAATCATTAGTACCTATACTGAAAAAATCAACATATTTAACCAAAACAGGTGTCATAACAGCAGCCGCCGGTGTCTCTACCATGATACCCAGCTGAACATCCTTGGCAAAGTCCATTCCCTCCGTTGTCAGCTCCTCCCTAACTTTGTCAAGAACAGCACGAACGCCTTTTATTTCATCAACACTGGTAATCATCGGCACCATTATGGCAACCTTGCCATATACCCCTGCACGTAGAATAGCCCTTAGCTGTGGCTTGAATAAATCCTCCCTCTCCAGACTTATTCGCACTGCCCGATACCCTAAAAATGGATTATCCTCCTTGGGAATATGGAGATACGGCAGGGGCTTGTCCCCACCGATATCCATGGTACGAATTACACAAAGCTCTCCATTACAGGCCATAATGGCTTTTTTATAGTTATCATATTGCAGCTCCTCCGATGGTGCACTATCACGTCCCATAAAGAGAAATTCTGACCGAAACAGCCCTACACCTTGATTGCCATATTTTACAGCCGTCTGTGCATCCTTTGGCAATCCGATATTGGCAGCCAGCCGCACACAAACACCATCAGTCATTTCCGCCGGCAAGTCCCGCAACGCATCATAACGAAGCAGCTGCTCCCTTTGCTCAGCTATTCGTTGCTCATAATCAGCCTGCTCCTGGGGTGTAGGATCAACAATCACCACGCCCTCATTGCCGTCCAGAATGGCAGTGGCTCCATCAGGAATATCCTCAATTCTGTCTGCCAGCCCCACTATGGTTATAATGGCCCTTGACTTGGCGATAATTACCGCATGACAGGTGGTGCTGCCCTGCCCCATTACCACTCCTGCCAGCTTTTCATCAGGAATATTGGCAATTATCGATGGCTCAACCTCATATCCACAAAGGACAACTGGCTCATCCCCCACTTCCAGGCCCTTTACCCCCAAAAGCATTCTGGCCAACCGGTTACCAATATCCTTTATATCCTGGGAACGCTCCCGCATGTATTCATCATCCATAGCTGCCAACATATTGGCGGTTTCCTTGGCCGCTTCCAAAACTGCCATTGGGGCATTGGCCAATTCCCATGTTTTATCATTTGCCAAATCAGTAAAGGAAGGATCCATCAACAGAAAAGAATGTGCCTCCATGATTTCGGCCTGTTCCTCCTGGCCGGCTTCTCTCATGGCTTCGACACTTTCATCAATTTCTGCAGACAGAGCATCTATCATTTGTTCAAGCTTTCCCAGCTCTTCGTCTACGCCACCTGGAACATAGGCGGCAATGTATTCATCCAATGATTGGTCAACCTTGACTATTTTTCCAATCGAGATTCCTTCTATGGCAATATTACCCCGGATATTTTCTGACATGGTAACATCCTCCCACCAGAACTTTTTACCCTTCGCTAACGGGCGCTAAGGCTCCCATCCTCTTAGGTGGGAGTTAAGCTCCTATAGCGGTGAGTGTCTACTGTTCAACTTCAACAAAGTCTTGTTTCACAGGACACTTTCGCATAGGGCGCATTATCCAATCGGCTTTGCCTCTTGGATGCTTCCGTAAAGCTTAGGATTTATTCTACTATGATTCAGTGGGAG
>JAFVER010000225.1 GCA_017475925.1 Anaerovibrio sp.
CTCCCCCTGGGGAGGCAAGGATAGAGAGGTTGCTAAGAATATAGCCTGTAACATAAGGTGGGCTTGTCTCCCTTGGGGGAGATGTCACGAAGTGACAGAAGGGGTTGTTAATAGCTGCTTGGACATTAACCCTGCGCTAACGGGCGCTAAGTCTCCCATCCTCTTAGGTGGGAGTTAAGCGCCCTTAGGTTTAGGATTTATTCGACTAATATTCAGTGGGAGTTTAAAGCTCCCACTGAATAAGTCTCATTTTACTATGGAGGCCGAATCTATGTATGGGGATTTGCTTAAACGTGAAAAGGACATCCTTCAAATTTATTCGGAAAATATTGAAACATATTATGAATTGGGAGAAATCCTGCACAATAAGTTGACAGAAATGATTAAAAAGAATGGTTTTTTTACCATGGATGTATATCATCGCATTAAAACCGTTGACAGTCTGGCGGAAAAGATGCGAAGAAAAAGCGGAAAATATACATCTATTTATGATATTACTGATTTATGTGCAGCCAGAATAATATGCTATCTGAATGCTACTGTAGATGAAATTGCCGAAGCACTAAAAAAGAATTTCGTAATAGATGAGCGGAACTCTATCGATAAGCGAAAGACCCTTAGTGCTAATCAGTTTGGCTATTTGTCCCTGCATAATGTGGTGTCCCTTCGACCTGAGGATGGTTTTCGGGAGGAGCTTTGCAGGATTCGTTGTGAAATACAGATACGAACAGTGTTGCAGCATGCCTGGGCCGAGATTGAGCATGACTTGGGTTATAAAAGCAGCTATGGTATACCTAGTACAATTCGCCGGGAATTTTCCCGGATTGCCGGTCTTTTGGAGATAGCAGATAATCAGTTTGTGGAGCTCAGCTCGAATATTCAGCGATATAAAAATGAAATTACCCAGCAGATTGTCAATGGTGAATATCAGGAGCTGCCGTTGGATGAGGTTACCTTGCACGAATATTTGACCACCAATGATGAATTTTTTGAGTATATAGACATGTATACCACGGCATCACAGCTGGAATATTATACAACACCGGCCTATGGTCATTTGCGTCATCTGGCCTGGCTGGGCATCACAAAGCTGGGGGAGCTGTACGGAGCGTTGTTGGAATACAGCGATACTATGCTAAAGATAACCAGATATGTTACCAAGCAGAATGAGCTGGATTTTTTTACTACAAATGTATTGTTTAACAATCTTTGTCAGGCTATGCTGATAAAAAATAAATATACCAGAGAACAGGTTAGCCGGTTTATGGCGTTGAGCTGTAATGAAAATGCTGAGAAAATAAGACAGGATACAGATGAGCTCTTTGAGATGAGTCGTCGGCTGCATCTTGTTTCTGAAAATAAATGGATTACAGGAATATGGGGAGATGTATAGCTATGAAAAAAAGCTTTAAAGGTATAATAGTATTAGCATTTTCTATATGGTTCCTGTCGGCTGGTTATTTTTTAGCTCAGGCCAGTACGCCATTGACCGATAAAGGCTATCGCTTGGAAAAGGTTGTGGTTATGAGCAGGCACAATATGCGGACACCAATCGTTTCCAAGGGGTCGGTGGCTTATAAAATCAATACGGCCATGGTGCATGATTGGCCTATGAAGGGTGGCCATTTGACCTTAAAGGGTGCCTTAAATGAAACAGCCTTTGGGCAGTATTTCCGTTGCTACCTGATGGACGAAGGCTTTATGCCGGAGGATTGGATACCTCAGGCTGGTCAGGTGTCGTTTTATACCAACTCCTATCAGCGTACTATTGCCACTGCACGGTATTTTGCCAGTGGTATGCTGCCTATGGCGGATATAAAGGTTGAGCATAAATTTGGGATTGATAAGTCTGATCCGGTGTTTATTCAGGCCAGGGATTTTTATACTCCGAAACTTTATGAGCTGGGGAAGGATTTTCATGAAAAGAGTATTGAAAAATACTTATCAAATATTGATGATAAGGTTTTAAGCTTTGAACGGGCAGTGGATTTTAGCAATACTCCCTATGCAAAGGAGAAGGGAATAACCCATTTGTCCACAAATGATATTCGATATATAATCAATGGTCCGAAAAAACCTACTATGACCTTTGAGGGGCAGCTTTATGATGTTTATAAAACCACCGACTCCCTGATTATGCATTTTTATGAGGAAACAGATGATTATAAGCTTTTTGAAGGAGCGGGGCTTACTGCCAGGGACTGGCAGAATATTGGTGATCTCCATACGGCAGGTATGTGCATGATTTGTGAAAATCCGGCGTTGGCTCTTGAAAACACTCATCGGCTGTTAAAGGTTATTGATGAGGATTTGAGAAAAGATAATTTGAAGTTTGCCTTTATAGGGGGGCATGACACCAATATAATCATGCTTATGACTGTTTTGGGGGCAAGGGATTATTGGCTGCCGAACACCATTACTGCCAAGGCTCCTATTGGTGGAAAAATTGTTTTTGAAAAAAGGGTGGGCCGTGACGACAGGGTATATCTGAATCCATATTTTATTTATCAAAGCGATGACCAGGTACGCCATTGTGCAGTGCTGGATTTAAATAATCCACCAATGCGCTATGGTATCACCTTTAAGGGCATAGAAAGAAATGAGGATGGGCTGTACCTGTATGAGGATTTCCAAAAATTGCTGAAGGATATTTCCGTTAAATATGAGTATTATACCAATAAACAATAAAATGAGACTTATCCAGTGGGAGCTTTAAACTACCACTGAATATTAGTCGAATTAATCATGAGCCGTATGGGCGCTTATCTCCCACCTAAGAGGAGGGAGCCTTAGCGACCGTTAGCGTAGGGTAAGATGTCTTATTGCTATGACAGTTTGGTGGAGTATCATCGTGTCAGTGCATTGGTTGAGGCGAGGATGGTGTTACCATGGAAAATAATTTAAATATAGAGCGGTTTCGTATACGGTCAGGCACCTGGTATGCTGAGCTTAGCGATAACGGCAGTATAAAAGGGATATATTATTCGGAAGAATTGCGGCAGATGCTGGGATATCGGAGCAAGGACGAGTTTCCTGATGAACTTGACTCCTTTACAAATACTATATTTCCAGATGATGTTAATATCATGCTTAGAGCTGTAAATGACACCGCTGCCGGTAAGACAGACCGGTTTGATGTGGAGTATCGTATTCGTCACAGAAGTGGTGAGTATATCTTTGTCAATGATGTAGGCCGATTGGTTCGGGCTGCTAATGGCAAGCCTTTTATGATGCATGGTGCCGTTATAGATGTTACACCGGTAAAGGAAAATGATGCAAAGAAGACAACCAGTATAAAGGATATTATAAAAAAGGCTTATCAGGAGGATTCAGCCAGATGGTTTGGCACAGTATATGATCTGAATGAATCGGCCAGATTTCGGCTGGATTATGATGAAAATGGCCGTCTAATGGCTATTTCCTGGAATGACGCCTATTGGAAAATGCTGGGCTACAGCCATGCCAACGAATTGCCACAAAACTGGCCAACCTGGTTCAACAGTATTATCCCTGAGGACAAGGAAATGATACTGGCGGCCATGGATGTGATAAGCAATCTGACCGATCCACGGGATATTCACGAAGAGGAGTTTCGGGTATATAACAAGGATAGGTCTATACATTGGATTCATATGGCAACCCGGCGGGTGATTGATACCGAAGGGCATCCAAAGCAGGTTGTGGGAATTGTTACGGATATTTCTTCCAGAAAGCAGTCGGAGCTTCAGACGAAAATCTTTGATATTTTTTCCCGTGAGTATGTAACTGTTAATATAGTTGATATTATTAATCATAAATTGCGAATCCTTAGATATTATGAACGTGAGGACACAATGGATGCCCTGAATAATTTGCGTAAGGGCTATAATTATGAGCAGGTATTAATGCACTATATTGATAATTATGTGGCACCGGAGGACCGGGAGCGTATGCATAAGCTTACAGCCATTGATCATCTTGTTCAGCAGGTTAATGCAAAAAAAATGTACCGGATACAGTTTTCACAAATCGATAAAAATGGGGAACACCATCATTATCAGGGAAACTATATCAAGCTGATGGATGAAACAGGCAATCCGGCTATTGTAAGTGGGTATCGGGATATTACCGATATAGTGGAGGAGGAAAAGAAAAAGCAGGCAGCACTTCAAAAGGCCATGGAGGAGGCCGAGGCGGCCAACCATGCAAAAACAGCCTTTTTGTTTAATATGTCCCACGATATTCGTACGCCGATGAACGCCATCATGGGCTATCGCGATTTGTTGGAGAAATATCAGGGGGACCCATCGAGGCGGAAATATTATTTGACCAGGATGGATGAGGTAAGCCATATACTCCTTTCCATTATTGACAATGTACTGGAAATGGCCAGGATTGAAAAGGGTACTCTGGAGCTGGATGAAACAGTTTGGAATATCTATCAATTTACAGATTATCTTTATTCTGTTTTCATGCCAATGATGGAAAAGAAGGGTCTGAAATTTAATCGTAGCATTAATATTACTAACGCTTATATTTGGTGTGATTCGGGAAAGCTGCGGGATATCTGTATAAATATCCTAACGAATGCGTACAAATATACTTTGGAGGGTGGAACTGTCAGTCTTACCGTTGAGGAACAGCCTTGTGACAGAGCTGGCTGGGCTGTGTATCAAACCACTATATCAGATACGGGTATTGGTATGGCAGAGGATTTTCTGCCAAGGATTTTTGATGCCTTTACCAGAGAGAAAAACAGCAGTGGCAACAAGATAGAGGGTACAGGCCTTGGAATGTCCATAGTAAAGCGGCTGGTGGATTTCTTGGGAGGGACTGTTGAAGTAGAGAGTAAAAAGGGGGAGGGCTCAACCTTCATTTTGCGTATACCTCATCGGATTGCTGCCAAGGAGGATCATGTCAATCGGCGGGCCGTTGAATGTAAGCCGGAAATTCTTAAGGGTAAACGGGCACTGTTGGCTGAAGACAATGACATCAATGCGGAAATTGCCACGGAAATTCTTTCGGATTTGGGGATTGAAACGGAGCATGCTGCTGATGGGGAAATATGTGTGGATATGCTGGTAAATGCGCCACTTGAGTATTATGATTTTATTTTGATGGATATTCAGATGCCAAATATGAATGGTTATGAGGCAACGGAGGCTATTCGCACATTAACTGACCGGGAAAAATCCAACATTCCAATTTTGGCAATGACGGCAAATGCCTTTGATGAAGATAAAAAGGCGGCCTTCAAGGCTGGGATGAACGGACATTTGGCCAAGCCGGTGGATGTGGATGAGCTGGTACGAGGAATAGCTGGTGTGCTGAAAAAATAGATATACGTAATAAAATTCAAATGCACATTAAAAGGCTCCGGTGGTTTCCACCGGAGCCTGATTTTCAGATAAAAAGAGGTGTTTGCTGTCGTCGGACATCCCCAATGGGATTAATACTCATGCACTAAACTAACAACTAATCACTGACTAAACGAACCAGTTTGGGTTACGAAGTTACCATCTAGAAGTTACTACACTAACTCAATACACTGTTGCTCTATAAAGCTTACCAAAGTGAGATTAATATAATCGGCGCATCAACACCAGCCAAATTCTTTCCTCCACGAAAGCTGATGGTGCAAACAACAAACACCTCTTACTTGCCTTCATTATAATATAGATTATCCAAAATTTCAACAAAATTTTTTAAATATTCTTACAATTTTTACGATAATATGATTTTACGTGCATTCAGATAAAAATGTATTGGTTTTCATAAACACCCGGCTGTGTTGGTCAACCAGGTTCCCTGGACATGCACAAAATTTAAGCTTCACCTGTTGGCTTGCTTTCATTAAGTGCTGTTACCAAAAAAATACAGCGAAAAAGCCCTTTGAGAAGGGCTTTTTCGCTGTTTTCCAGCATCATGACGTATGGATAGGTATTTGTCTAGGAGCTTCATCCTTCGTTACAGTGACCTTTGGTATAGTAACTGTCAGTATACCATCCTTAAAGTCGGCCTGACATTTTGCTTCATCCACGTTATCAATGTAGAAGGAGCGGCTCATGCTGCCACTGTAGCGTTCACGGCGAATATAGCTGCCGTTTTCATCCTTTTCCTCCTTGGACTCGTCCTGCTTGGTAGATATTGTGAGATAATTATCCTTATAGGAAAGACTGATATTATCCTTGGATACACCCGGGAGCTCTGCCTTCAGCTCGTAGCTGTTGCCGTTATCCTTTACATCCACATTGAATGCCTTGCCGGTGAAGCCCACGTCATTGAAGAAACTGGATAATGGACGGTTCATCCAGTTGAACAGACGGTCGAAGCCATCATCTCTAGTTGATAAATCATTTCTCATATCAAATGGAATCATGCCAAACATAATAACAATCCCCTTTCGTTAAATATTTGTTTTGTTTGGTGAGGTCATGCCCCGAAGCCTTCCTCCGGGTGGTTTTCCTTAACCTCAATTATTATTATACTCATATTAGTCAAAAAGTCAATAGGTCAAAATAACAAAATATAATTTTTTTCGCTTTTGTCACTTTGTGACATTTCCCCTAAGGGAGACAAGGTCATTTCATGGTATATGCTATATGCTTAAAGCTTCTCGCTTCTTGCCTTCCCCTTTGGGGAAGGGGGACCGCTTGCGACGCGAAGCTAGTCCCTTTAGGGGCGGTGGATGAGGTATTCCACTGTTTTTATAACATACTGGCCCGTAATTCCTCATTGGACAGAGGACTGAGGTAGGCCGGCGCAATATCAAAAACTGTTTTGCAACCGATGCCGCCCTCCTGATGCAGTCGATAAATAGCACGGGCATAGGCTGCAATTACAGAGGCGGTGAATTCAGGATTGGAATCCAGCTTTAGACTATACTCAATCACGTGATTATGCTCGTTGTTCCAGCCTGTGCAGCCGGTGCGGAACACGAAGCCACCATGAGGAATGCCACTATGATTTTTTTCCAGTTCTTCTTCAGAGATAAAATGAACGGTGGTATCATAGTCAGCAAAGTAATTTGGCATTTCCTTGATTTCCTTTTCGATAGCTGCTAAATCTGCACCCTCCTCTGCTACAACAAAGCATTCCCTGGTGTGCTTTTGCCGAGTTGTCAGCTTTGGATTTTCGCCATTGCGGACTGCTGCTAAAGCACTTTCTACAGGAATGGTGTATTGCTTGCCATTCTTTACACCCTTTACCCGGCGGATTGCATCTGAATGTCCCTGGCTGACTCCCTTCCCCCAAAAGGTATAGTCATTCCCATTAGGAAGGATAGCTGTTGCATAAAGGCGGTTTAAAGAAAACATGCCTGGATCCCAGCCGGCGGAGATAAGGGCAATATTGCCACCATCTTTAGCCGCTTTGTCCACATTGGCAAAATGCTCCGGTATACGGGCGTGGGTATCAAAGCTGTCTACCACATTAAACATTTTAGCCAGCTCTGGGGTCTGCTTTGGTAAATCAGTAGCACTACCACCACAGATAACCATTACATCAATTTTGTCCTTAAATTTATCAACGTCAGCGGCTGCACACACCTTTGCAGCTTCCGTTTGAATTTTAACACTTTGGGGATTCCGGCGGGTAAATACTGCCACCAGCTCCATGTCATTGTTGTTTTTTATTGCACATTCGATTCCACGGCCAAGATTACCATATCCATAAATACCAATTCTCATGTCAAATCACCCTCACGATTATTCGTGTCCTTTCATTAAATAATTATGTTGCTTAAACTATGCTCAAATAGTATAGCACTTATAACAACTATGTAGCAAGAATTATATAATGTATACAAAAATAATATGCACAAGGTTTATGGTAAAAAAATCCCTTTACAAATTATTTCTTGTATAATACAATGTCATTCGTTTGGATACCATATATATGGTTCTAATTGACATAAAATGAAAACTTATTCAGGTGGATTTTTAAACTCCATCTGAATTTAGTTGAATTTTACCCATTGCTTTACGGGTGCTTAACTCCCTCCTTTAAGGTGGGAGTCTTAGAACCCGTTAACATCGGATAAAGGAGTTATAAAAAGTGAAGTTGGATGATTTAATGTCTATTCGACAGGCGAAGGGATATAGTATAGAGCTGATGTCGGAGCTTATGCAGGAATCAGCCGAGGAATATCTGGAGCTTGAATATGATGTGCGGGAAGCAACTGAAGCTGAGATAAAAAAGCTGAACAAAATTTTTTGCCGCTAATATAATGAATGCACATTTATGTCATTTTGTTTGATTGGACCAATATCAAATATCACTGCTAAAAACATGGCAGTGATATTTCTTTTTTTACCCTACGCTAACGGGCGCTAAGGCTCCCATCCTCTTAGGTGGGAGTTAAGCGCCCATAGCGGTCAGTGTCTGCTGTTCAACTTCAACATAGTTTTGTTTCACAGGACACTTTCGCATAGGGCGCATTATCCAATCGACTTTGCCTCTTGGATGCTTCCGTAAGGCTTAGGATTTATTCGACTAATATTCAGTGGGAGTTTAAAGCTCCCACTGAATAAGTCTCATTTTACATACTTCATATGGTTTGCCCTATTGATTTTTGCAAAAAATAATGGTAGGATATAGAGTACGCGAAAATTCATTTAAATACCTGAGGGGAGTTTTGATATGCTGGATGTCAATACAACTAAAATTCGTTGTTCGGGAGATGTTACTGATAAAACCCATGGACAGTTTGTTTGTGGTCCGTTAGATCGTGGTTATGGTACTACCATAGGCAACAGCCTAAAGCGCATTCTCCTGTCCTCCATTAAGGGAGCAGCTGTAACGGCAGTGAAAATTGCCGGTGCGTCCTCCATTGAGAGCAAGGTTGCTGCAACTGATGAAGATGCTATTGATATCGTTTTGAACTTGAAGGGATTGTGCATTAACCCTGTAGAAGAGGATGTTGTTGCTCATATCAAGGTAAAGGCTGATGGCAAGGAAGACCTTGAGGTTACTGCTGCTGATATTGCCTGTGATGAGTTAGAACTGAGCATCCTCAACCCGGATATGCATATTGCCACTGTAAAGGCCGGCAAGGAATTTTCTCTTGATATGAAGATTATGAATGGCTATGGGTATATTACTGCCAGCAAGAATACCACTGCTGATGATGGAATGTTTCCTATTGATGCACTGTTTTCTCCAATCGACCGGGTTGATTATGTTGTAAAGAATACCCGTGTTGGTAATATTACCAACTATGACAGCCTGACTCTTGATATTTATACTAACGGGTCGGTGATTCCGGCTGATGCCTTGAAGATGGCTGCCAATATAATGATTGAGGGACTCAATCCATTCCTGGCATTGTGTGCTGATACGGTTGTGGATGAGCCTAGACCGGAAAGCTATGGCTTGTCAACCTCTGATAATGAAGAAGCCGCCAAGGCAGCCATGGAGGAGCTGTTGATGGCTCCAATAAGCGAGTTGGAGTTAAGCCAGCGTTCCACTCATTGTATGCAGCGCAACAGTATTAATACTATCGGTGATTTGGTGGAAAAATCCAGTGAAGAGATTATGGGCTTTAGAAACTTAGGGGCCAAATCCTTTAAGGAAATAACAGACAGATTGGCTGAGCGGGGATTGTCATTGAAATCCAGTGAGAAGCCGTTCTAAATATTGCATTGACCAAGCTGTGAGAAGCTGATAAATCATTTTCTCACAGCTTTTGTATTGCAGAAAAGTATGAACCGTTGTAGTATTTAATAGAGAATAACTCAAACTTCCCACATACATAATTGATACATTTATGCCAGGTGAATGCCTAACGCAGAATGCTTGCGCTCTACCCCCACCGGTTGCTTTGCAACCACCTCCCCTGTGGGGAGGCAAGGATAGAGAGGTTGCTAAGAATATAGCCTATAAGATAACGTGGATTTGTCTCCCTTGGGGGAGATGTCACACAGTGACAGAGGGGGTTAATGTTTGCTTATACAATGAAAATCCAAGAAAACAAGTCTAAAAGACGATGTTTGATTGGCCTTTTCATGTAAGGGCGTGTGTACACTAAGTTTAGGCATTGCACCTTAATTTCACCGATATATCTGTGTGGGAAGTTTGAGAGAATATCGTAAAAGAGGTAGGTAAAGATGCATATTGCGTGCCTGGATACTGAATCTACCAGTACCGGATTATCAAATGAAATTTTAGATTTGTCTATCCTAAACGAAGAAGGGGAGACAGTTCATAGTCAGCTTTATAAACCAAAAAAAGTAAAAAAGTGGTATTATGCCCAGCGAGTACATGGAATAAGTCCTAAAATGGTGGAGGATAAGCCATTTTTTGCCAGCGACATAGACAAGGTGCAGACGATTTTCGACAGTAGTGATATGCTATTGGGATTTGCCATTGACAACGATATTCGCCTGTTTGAACAATATGGACTGCAACATCTATCAAGTAAATCCTTTGATGTTAAGGATCTGTATTGGGCCGTGTTCAAGGATGATGAAGGCCTTGACTATTATCATGTGCCTAATCTGGTTACCTGTGCAGAGAATTGTGGATATGAGTGGCGAGAGGGATCAGCTCATTCGGCCATAGCTGATGCTGAGGCTACTCTGTCCTGCTTTAATTTCCTTGTGGAAAGGTATGTAAAAAAATATCACTTATTGGAAGATGAGACAACAGCCTCCCAAATGACTGACGAGCAAATATACAGGGTATGGAACCATTTACGCAGTCTCCTTCGTGAGGAACGACATAAAAGGGCGGTGGAAAAGGCCAGAGGAGTATTGTATCTTGTTTATACTCAGCAGGGATATGCAATATTTGCCAGGAAAAAAATGCTTTCTAAAGAGGATATAGAGAATTTTCATAGCAAACAGCGGGAAATAATCTGTCATATCGAATTAGCTGATTCCCAGAAGGGTTATGAATATCTGCTGGCGAAATTTGCCTCAAAAATCATAGGGGGAGAAAATTACTATAAAGCCTTTTATGACCTGGAAGCAGAGGATATTGAGCTTTTTAGAAATTATACCAATGAATTTATTGATGAAGACTATATTGAAGATAAAAAAATAAAATCAGAGGGAGCATAAAACTCTCTCTGATTTTTTTAGTAAGCTTTTTTGAAGCAGCGTTATAACATATCTGCTAAGTCATATAGCAGCCGTTCGGTTTTTTCCCAGCCAAGGCAAGGGTCAGTAATGGATTTACCATATACTCCGCCATCTATTTTTTGACATCCGTCCTCTATGTAGCTTTCTACCATAAGACCCTTTACAATGGTTTTTATGGCAGGGTTTAGAATTCGTGAATTAATAATATCCTTGGCAATACGCACCTGTTCGAGACAATGCTTGCCTGAGTTGGCATGGTTGGTGTCGATTACAATGGCCGGATTTTCAAGGCCCCGTCCTTCATACATATCAATTACCTTGGTAAGAGTTTCATAATGATAATTTGGTAGACTTTGGCCGGTGGCGTCCACGTAGCCCCGAAGAATGGAATGGGCGAAGGCATTACCCTTAGTCCGTACCTCCCAGCCCCGGAACAGAAATTCCTGGGAATGCTGAGCAGCGGCTACGGAATTAAGCATTACAGACAAATCACCACTGGTAGGATTTTTCAGCCCTACAGGAATGCCAACACCACTGGCAATCATGCGGTGAAGCTGGTCCTCACTGGAGCGGGCTCCCACTGCTGCATAGCATAATAGGTCAGACAGATAACGAAAAACCTCCGGGTAAAGGATTTCTTCGGCTCCGGTAAGGCCGGTTTCTTCCACTACACGGACATTCAGCTTACGGATGGCAATGATTCCCTCCAGCATATCCTCCTCACCCTTTGGTGATGGCTGGTGAAGCATACCCTTGTAGCCAACTCCGATGGTGCGTGGCTTGTTGGTATAAAGTCGGGGAACAATGAAAATCTTATCCTTTATTTTTTCCTGTACCTTGGCAAGACGGGAAACATAATCCAGCACAGCATCCTCGTTGTCACTGGAGCATGGTCCGATAATCATTGCCAATCGCTGGTCTTTGCCTGCAAAAATATCCTTGATGGTTTTATCACGTTCCAATTTTATTTTTTTTGCCTTATTGCTGATGGGATAATCCTCCATCAGGGATTGAGGGGAGGGGAGAACCCTAATAAATTCCATTTCCATGCTCATATATATGTTTCGCTCCTTAAAAAATAATGAGATTTATACCACAATCTTATTCATCATACAACTACATGATACATCATTTAAGTTTCATGTGTCTAGTATGTTGGAGTTATTTGAAGCTATTTGGCTGATGATAAGTTTAAAAATGGGAGAAGCTATGGATGACACAGTTATTGTTAACTAAAATTATTATTAAGTTGACAATAACTGTTTATCGCATTATACTTTCATTTGGTAGTACAAACTTCCAATATAGAAAGCTTGCTGAAAGCTAGGGGGATTGGCTAAACTTAGTACACAAAAATGGTGTACAAACGCCCTGGCATAAATATGTAAAATATACATGCGGGAAGTTTGAGTTGGTAATACAACTTGTATTTGAAATGAGGGGAAACTAATGAATGAATGTTTTTCACCAAAGAATTTGGCAAAAATGGCCATGTGTTTGGCGGTAATCAGTGTATCAGCCTATATTGCATTTCCGTTGCCCTTTACGCCGGCCATGGTGGTGGCCTCTACGGCAGCCATGTGTCTGACGGCATTTGTACTGACCCCAAAACAGACCTTTATTACCCTGGTTGCTTATCTTATTTTAGGTGGTGTGGCCGGTCTGCCAATTCTACCTGGTGGAACAGGTGGCCTTGGTCGGCTTTTAGGTCCAACTGGTGGCTTTTATTTTGCCTGGGTGGTTGCATATACTCTGGTGTCTGTTTTTAAAGGACCTAATAATGATTTCAAGCGTTATTCCCTTGCAGGCATTATAATAAGCCTGCCGGTGGTGTATGCTGGCGGTCTTGTATCCATGATTCTGGTGCTGGATATTGGAATAGAGGCAGCTTTTGTGCAGGCGGTATTGCCCTTTATCTTTGGGGATGTGGTAAAATGCCTTTTGGCGGCCTTTCTTGGGGTAAGGGTGAACAAGGCTTTGGTGAATTGAATCAGGCTTATCATATGTATAAGTGATGGGTGCATATGAATTATTATGATTTATTGAAAAATTGGAGTATGGAAAATCCCCATAAGCTGTTACTCAGGTGGGGTGAGAGGGATTACTCATACTTTGATATGCTGTCTCTGGCTGATGGTTTAAGCAAGAGGGCGGCAGACTGGGCAAAGCCCTTTAAACCGATATTGATATTAGCTAAGGGTCCTGTTTTTCAAATCGGGGCCTTTTTAGCGTTGGAGAAATTAGGTGCTGTTCCAATACTTATGCATGGCGATTGTAAGGACGAAACAATAATTGATATAATTAATCACAATAATTTGTATGGCATATGGGAGGTTATGGAAGAAAAAAGCCTTTTTCAGCCAGCCCAAGGGGAGTCAACAGAGCGGCCTGAGGATGTAATGGGGGCCCTTACATCAGGCAGTACGGGGATTCCAAAGATTTTATACAGAACATATGAAAGATGGGGGGATTTTTTTGAAATTCAAAATAGAACCTTTGGCGTAGACCAGACTACAAAAATATTCCTTCATGGCAGTCTCAGCTTTACAGGCAATCTCAATATGCTTTTGGCAGTGCTGTATGCTGGTGGCAGTATAATATCCTGTAGTCCGATTCGTATCGGCTGTCGGAATGAACTGATAAAAAGCAGTGAGGCAAGTCATATTTACCTGGTTCCGGCAAAATTGCAGCTGTTTTGCCGGGAAGCAAGGGAACCACACAATACAGTAGGGCATATAATAGCCGGCTCCCAGCTTATTTCATCTGAGACCTATGAGGCGATAAGCAGGAGCTTTCCTCAGGCAAAGGTAATATTGTATTATGGCTCCGGGGAATTAAGCTATATTTCCTATAAGGTTTTAGGTCAAAATGATGAAATAAATAATTTGGGCCGCCCCTTTGAGGGAATACAGGTTGCTTCGTTGCAGGGGGACCTGTATGTGGATACACCCTTTCATATCAGTGACATAAAAGTACCCTATTGCTGCGGTGATACAGGCTACATTAACGAGCAGGGGGAAATAATTTTCACCGGCCGAAGGGCTGATTGGATTAATAAAGGCGGGTATAAAATCAGCTGTTTAAAGCTGGAACAGGAGCTTGAAAAAATAGCCGGCGTGCAGGCAGCAGCTGTAGTACCATATGATGATAAGCTTAGGGGACAGGAAATAGGGGCAGTTATTGTAGCCGAAGGCAAAGTTACTGCTGCACAAATCCGGCAGAGCTTTCGTCAATATTTGGATGAACGGGAGCGACCAAAGAAGATAGTTTTGACTGATAAATTACCCCTAAACGATAGGGGGAAGCTTGATAAAGAGGTATTGAAGGTGATGCTATGCGGGAATTGGCGAAAATAACGGCCAAGCTTAAGGACGGAAAATACGATGGAGTAATGATTATAAAAGCCCGATGGGAACGAATAGAATGCAATGACAGCTATGAACCGGATATTGTAAAGGAAACGAAGCGGATGCTGGTTTGTCAGGCCTGTTATCACAACCAGCGGTTAAGCACCACAATGCTGCTTAATCCAGCCATGGATAATAATCTTCCAGCAGGTGATTTTCCAAAAGAAGCTATGAACAGCTGCTGGCACACTTTTACACGGCAGGAGGTATTGGACTTTGTCGAAGCGGTGGGAGATACCAATCCTATTCACCGTACTGAACAGCCTGTAGTGCCTGGCCTGCTTTTACTAGAGACCATTAAGGCAGGGCTGCCGGAGAATTTGGATGTATTGGAATTGTCCTTTAGAAATGCTGTATTTAGTGGCGATCCGCTGGAGCTGGTGGTAGAGGGGAACCAGCTGGAGGTTAAGGGTCGATGTGTATTTGTAACAGGTTGGTGTAAATATGTCTAAGGTATATATTCTTGCGGGCCTGCGGACGCCGATAGCTACCAAAAATAACCGGTTCAAGCACATCCCGGCTGAGGATTTGGGAGCTGTTGTGGTAAACTCCCTTTGGCAAAAATATCTTTTTAATGAGAAGCCAGATGGAATAATTGCCGGAAATGCCGTTGGAACCGGCGGAAATATTGCCAGGCTTATGACCTTAAAGGCGGGCCTGCCGGCAGCGGTTCCCGCCTTTACCATAGATATGCAATGTGCATCAGGAGCAGCGGCAATTGCTGCCGGATATAAGGAAATTGCCCTGGGGAATGGTGACGTATTTATTTGTGGTGGTATGGAAAGCTCTTCCCTGCAGCCGGAACGGATTTATAGTAAAGGCGATGCCAGATATGCTCAAACGGCAAATGGAGATGGCCGATATATGACGGCACAATTTTCTCCTGACGAATTTGCTGAGGATGCAATGCTAAAGGGCGCTGATCGAGTGATAAAATCGTACAAAATAACCAAAAATGAGCTCGATTTTTGGTGTATCGAAAGCCATCGAAGGGCAACAGCCTGTGCCAAGGCCGGGATACTTGATGATGTGATTGTTGCGGTGGCAAATCAACGGACAGATGACGGAATAAGACCGAAAATGAGTCAGCGGCTGTTGGACAGGCTGCCATCCCTCTTGTCAGAAAATTCACTTTTAAACGCCGGAAATTCATGTCTTATTAATGATGGGGCCGCCTTTGTGGTATTGGTATCAGACAGGTGGTTAAAAAAACACCAAAGAATACCGCAGGGAGAAATACTGGGGACCTGCATGGCAGGCTCAAAGCCCTCGGAAAGTCCCCTTGGAGCCATGAATACAGCTGATAAGCTGCTGGAAAAGCATGGCCTTTTGTACAACGATTTGGATGCCATAGAGTTTAACGAAGCCTTTGCAGCTATTGATGTGCTGTTTCAGCGTAGTCACCCGGAGCTTATTGAAAGATACAATATACTAGGTGGTGCTTTGGCTTATGGGCATCCCTATGGGGCCTCTGGTGGAATTTTAATGATACACCTTTTGAAAGCATTGGAAAAAAATAACGGCGCACTGGGGCTGTTGTCCATTGCCGGTGCAGGGGGAATGGGGCAGGCCATTTTAGTACGCCGATTTAGGGCGTGTTGATTAATTCCATTCGCCCATCTTCACCGGTCTTGCCTGTCCTTGCGTCGTTGACAAATCCTCGACATAGTACCACTATGCCTGTGGTTTGTCGCCTGGCAATAGACAGCCAATCACAGCAAATATGGACGAACTCATTTAATCAACACGCCCTAGTTCATAATATTATTCTGTATCTAGTGGTTGCTTGTACAGAGGTGGGGGAAACGCCTTGTCAAGCTTCTGTAAATCATCAGCAGTTAATTTGATATTGACAGAAGCGGCATTTTCAACAGTGTGGGCTGGTGATGAGCTTTTAGGGATAGCTACTGTATGCCCGTTACGAATATTCCAGGCCAAAATAATCTGCGTTGGAGTAGCATTGTGCTTGTTGGCAATATCCACAATAACACTGTTCTCCCGCAGTTCCTTACATTGCTGTCCCCCCTGAGCCAATGGACAATATGACATCAGGGCAATGTTGTTGTTATTCATTAAATCAATTAGGTCATATTCAATACCCCTGGACCCAATGTTATAAAGGTTTTGATTGACCAAACATTGCTCTCCGCCGTTAATGGAAAGCAGCTCCTTTATATCATCGGTATCAAAGTTGGACACGCCCCAGCCTCGGATAAGACCATCCTTTTGCAGCTGATTTAAACCATCCACCACCTCAGGAAGTGGGACACTGCCAATCCAATGATACAAATATAAATCCACATAATCCAACCCCAGCCGCTTTAGACTGTTTTCACAGGAATGGCGGATTTTTTTCTTGCCGGCATTCCAGGGCAGCACCTTGGAAACAATGTAAAGGTCATCACGGGCACCATTTTTTGTGTATTGGGCAATTACTTTACCCACCAGCCTTTCTGAGCGTCCGTCACCGTACATTTCTGCCGTATCAATAAGGGTCATTCCTTCCCTTATGCCGGTTAAAATTGCCTGAATTTCTGCCTCCTCTGCCTTTGGCTCATCACCGATTTTCCAGGTGCCAATTCCCAAAGGTGGCAGGGAATCACCATTTTTTAACACAACCTTATTTTTCATACAATCATCTCCAATCTTGCAAGGTGATTTATACATTTATTTTATTCTACATAAAAAGTGATTTTGTTTAAAATATCAACTGGTAGTTTTGGCAATAACAGAAATAGGGGATGTTCATTATCCTTAAGCCAGCTTATGTGTTCCTTATAATTTGGATCAAAGCTTTTTACCAAGGTCCAAAAGCTTTTGGAATGATTCATTTCCTTTAGGTGGGCCAGCTCGTGAATAAGCAGATAATCTATTACCTCATCCGGTGCCATCATAATTCGCCAGTTGAAATTAATATTTTTAAGGCTGGAGCAGCTGCCCCAACGGGATTCCTGATCCTTTATGAAAATTTTATTATACCTAACCCGCATTTTATCGGCCCAACTGGCTGCCCGAACAGGAATGTAGGCTTTGGCTTTGTGACGATACCATTTTACCAGGGGGACCTGTACGGGAATAGGGGGGTATTCCTGATAAAAATTTACCAACAGCTTGTTGTTAATGATTTTTACCAGGGGCTTGCCCATACTTTTGGTTATTGTTAAGCTGTAATGACTTCCGCGAAAGGGCATGGGCTGACCCTTGGGAAGCTTTCTCAGTGCTTTTATCATATTTACCTCTGTATATTTATTAACTATAGTTTACAATGAAATCTTACTGAATACAAATCAAAGGGATAGTAGGAGCCTTAAATTTTCCAAATAAATACATTATTACTTTCATAATAGACAAAAATGTGTTAAACTGTCCCTGTGTTAATGAAATGATAACTTATTCAGATGGAGTTTTAACTTCACCTGAATATAGTTGAATTTACCCAGGGCCTTACGGAAGCATCCAAGAGGCAAAGCCGATTGGATAATGCGCCCTATGCGAAAGTGTCCTGTGAAACAAGACTTTGTTGAAGTTGAACAGTAGACACTGACCGCTGCGGTTGCTTAACTCCCCACCTAAGAGGAATGAGTCTTAGCACCCGTTAGCAGCGGATGAAATGACGTATAAATGTATATATTGGGAGTGGTTTTTTATGATGGCATTAAATTTTCAGGCAGAAAAGCATGCTAAAATGCTTGCTGACAGGACAAAAAGATGCACCGTACGCTTAGGTGACGTCAGTGCCCAGTTCCCGGAAAATTCCATTGTTTGGATTACTACAGGAAAGAAATTTTCACCAAAAAAGCGGCTTTATACAGCTTTTTTGGATAAGGTTAGAGTAAAAACCATGGAAACCTTGACTTCAGAGGATTTAGGCCAACAAAATCCGGATATTCATACCCGGGAGGCCTTAATAACCGATTTTGAGGAAATATATAAAAAGCGGATTACCATGGAGGATACGGTAACAGTTATATATTTTACTGAGGTTACAGACTAAATATATATATATATTAGGATATGATTACAAATGAAAGCAGATTGTGCTGAATGTGCCTCCCACGCCTGCTATACAAATGGCGTGAACTGCACCGGCTATACGGAGCAGGAGATTTTATCCGCCTACAGTGATGAGGAAAAGAAAATAATGCAGGCGGCGGCCTATGTGGAGGGCACCTTCTATAGTAATATTACCAGATTGCAGGAAACGGCGGAATTTGCCAGAGCCATGGGGTATAAGAAGCTGGGGATGGCTTTTTGCATTGGGCTGAATGCTGAGGCCAGATATATTGCCAAATTCTTTAAAAACGAAGGCTTTGATTTTTATAGTGTATGCTGTAAAAACTGCAGCTTTAGCAAAAAGAAGCTTGATTTAAAGCAGGTAAAGCC
>JAFVER010000020.1 GCA_017475925.1 Anaerovibrio sp.
ATATCATTGACCAGCATGCTGCCCATGAGCGCATATTATATGACCGTTTTGCGGCCATGACGGAGCGTATACCATCACAGCAGCTTTTGGTGCATCTCATATTGGATTTTAGCGAAAGGGAAGCCCAGCTTATTGAAAGCAATATGGAGATGTTCCATAGCTTGGGTTTTGGCCTTGAACCAAGCGGGCCGGACCAGTATCGTCTAATTGAGATTCCAGCGGATATTCCTGTGGCTGAGGCAGAAAACACAATTAGGGAAATATTGGTTTCCTTGGAGGATATGCATCAGCTTAGTGCGGCGGAAATTCGTCATGAGTGCCTTGCTATGACAGCCTGCAAGGCGGCTATAAAGGCGGGCTTTGAGCTTAATTTCCGTCAGATGGAAATTATTCTGGATGAGCTTAATAAAACCGCCATGCCATATACCTGCCCTCACGGCAGACCAACAATTTTGAAATTCAGCAGCGATGAGCTGGCCAAGATGTTTAAGCGCACAGGCTTTTGAGTTGCACATATATTTAGGGAGAATTAATGCTAAATACCATTGTCACGACGGACAGAAAAAATCATAAGGAAAGCATTGAGCTGGCAGCCTATGCGGCGGAGAAGCTGGGGATTAAAAATGTTAAACGCAATCGGGGGGCCTTGCCTGAAATGCGTGAAGAATACGGTGTAGATAACATTTTGGTGGCTAAAAAGGGCAGCTTTGTTTTGGATACCCTTGACGGGGAGCTGTTTTTTCACCCTAATATGTCCCAGCTTCGTATAAAGAATATTCGTATGGGTGATGAGGATCACATGACAGCCGCCATGGATTTAAAGGAAGGCATGAGCGTTTTGGATTGCACCTTGGGGTTTGGTGCTGATGCCATAGTGGCCAGCTTTGTTACGGGAGAAGGGGGAAGTGTCACCGGCTTGGAGGCCAGTCCCCTTATTGCCTTTGTCACTGGCGAAGGCATGAAGCATTTTCTCGCCACCAATTACGAGCTTCACAGTGCCATTAAGCGGGTAAATGTTATAAATGCTGATTACAATGATTATTTAAAAACTCTGCCCGATAAGTCTATGGATGTTGTCTATTTTGATCCTATGTTCCGTCATCCATTAAAGGACAGCCATAATATAAATCCTATTCGTGCTGTGGCTGACCATCGGCCTTTGGAGCTATCAGCTGTGGATGAGGCCAAACGGGTGGCACGTCATAGGGTTGTAATGAAGGAAAACAGCCGTAGCCTGGAGTTTGCCCGTCTGGGCTTTGATATCATTGTGGGGGGCAAGCACTCCAAGGTACATTATGGTGTTATAAAACTGTAGGTGTAATGGATAAAATGATTAATGATAACATTCCTGACAATATGCAATATAGCTTTCTGGTGAAGCTGCGAAATGAGCATCCTGCCTGGCGCCTGTTAGCCTCTGAGCAGTGCAGCTTCGTGGCGGCTTTCCTTTACCAGGAGTTTATGGTGAGGAATCAGAGAGCCGTACCAGAGGACAGATTGTTGGAGGATCTTAATAATTTTATATATGATCTTCACGATAATGCTGAGGCCCAGGGGATTATCCGTCCCGCCAAGGATTATCTTGCTTCATGGACTGATGGTCAGCACTCATGGCTTCGTAAATTTTTTGTGAAGAAAAACGAGCCCTGCTACGATTTGACAGCCGATGCCCAGCGGGGTATTGAATGGCTGGCTGGTTTGAGAAAGCAGAGCTTTATTGGCACGGAATCCAGAGTTCGTCTTGTGTTTAACCTTATTCGTGAAATTGATGAGGAAAGCAATATAAGTGCCGAAAGCCGTATAGCCCGGCTTAAAGAGGAAAAGAAGGCTATCGAAAAGGAGATTTCCCGCCTGGAAAATGGTGGAACTCCAAAGGTTTTAGATGAAGTTCAAATAAAGGACCGATATATTCATGCTGCCGAAACCGCCAGAAGTATACTGGCGGATTTTCGTGAGGTGGAGGAAAATTTCCGTCAGCTGGAGCGTAGTCTTATGGAGCAGATAGTTACCTGGAAAAAAGGCAAGGGAGAGCTTTTGGAAAAGTTCTTTCAGGACAGGGACTATATACAGCACTCAGAGCAGGGCAGGAGCTTTGGAGCTTTTTGGGACTATTTGATGAACCAGTCTTCAAGGGAAGAATTGGATGAGGCTTTGGGAAGAATATTAAAAATCCAGGGCATTGAACAGGTGGAAAAGCAGTATGATATGCGTCATATCCGTCGTCAGTGGTCAGAAGCTGCCAGACAGGTTATGGACACCGTCAGCAACTTGTCCCGCCAGATTCGCCAATATGTGGATGAAGGTTATCTGGAGCAGGAACGGTATATTTATGAGCTCATTAAACAGGTGGAGGATAAGGCAATTTCCATAAAGGACAATATTCCCCGGGATTCTGAATTTGCCCAGATGGATCAGGCGTCCCCATTTTTTGATTTTATTATGGACAGACCACTCTTTGTGCCGCCGAAAAAGCCTATTATTGAAAGCAGTGCCATTGAAAAGGGAAGTCATCAGGGCTCCGTGGAGGCACTTTTTAAACAGGTATATGTGGATCGAAAGGTGTTGGAGGAAAATATCGCTGATGTCCTGGGGGACAAGGAGAAGGTTTCCCTAAGTGCGATTTTGGAAAAGCACCCGCTTACCAAGGGACTTACAGAGCTCCTGAATTATCTGGTAATTGCCAGCAGTGACAGCCGCAGCTTTGTGGATGGTGAGCGTCAGCTTCTGGATATGGAAAATGTAAACGCCGTGGATATTCAGGTGGATATGGATAAGATTATTTTTTATAAAAAGGAGGGGTAAGGGATGGCAAATACTATGGCTGAAGAAAAGGACATGGACTATTCCCGTGCCCTGATTACGATTTTAAAGGGGGTGGTGGATAAGCGCACCCAGCCGGATATATGGAATATAATTAAGGATAATCAGCCCCGCATGGAGGAATATGTAGCCTAGATTGGCTTACTTCTCTATGTGGATGATAATGCGGGCTATGCCTATGTGAAGCAAAATGATGATGAAAATCTACCTCGGTTGGTGCCACGCCATCAGCTAAGCTATGGCTTGAGTATCCTTTTGGTGCAGCTTCGCAAGAGTCTGGGGGATTTTGATGCCTCCAATGGTGATAGTATTTTGGTTCTTTCATTTGAGGATATAAAGCTGAGATTGAAGCCATTTTATACCGCCGCTACCAACGAAGCCAAGCTTGATAATGAGATAAACCGTCATATTAGAAAGGCCGTGGAAATGGGCTTTTTGTCAGAGGTCTACGGTCAGGCGGATGCCTATGAGGTTAGGGAGCTCATAAGGAGCTTTGTGACCGCTGATTGGCTCCAGAGGTTTAATGAGCGGTTGCAGGACTATATCAATTATGGGGCAAAGGATAGTGACCAGTCTGATGATGATGTACTGATAGGTTAAAAAGCTGCTTACTTTCATAGATGCTGATAGCTTCTGGTCTTCGTTTTATCGTTTAAAGAAGTGCTAATACATTAATCTTCACAGTTTCTTCATATTCCCTCCATATCATCTGCACATTTGCTTGCTACAATAAATCTGCAAGCAAAATTAAGTTTTAAGGAGTGCAGATTATGACAAATTATATGGAGCTTTTAATGACGAATCAGCCATGGAATTTAATATTATTCATGGTTATACCAGTTGGGTTAGCGGAATTTTTGGTGGCAACGGAATTTTATACGCTGTATCTAAAGGATACAGGTGAAAATTTATGGAAGAGTATTAATACATGGTTAGGTAAAATAACTGGTATTTATTTTACCGGTGTATTCATCTATCTGATTACGTATGTGGTTCCAAATATTGAATGGCGTGGTTGGGTTGATGTGGTAGCTGTAGGCGCATATCTGTGCGGTATAGTCCCTCTGCTGGGTATTACCTTATTGGAATTTGGTATAGTTAAAAGAAATGCTTCATCAAAGGAGCGCACCAAATCTCATTTTATGCTGTTGATTGGCTTTTTAATTGTCAGTCATGTAGCGATGATTTTCGGTATGGTTGATCCGACTATTAATGATTTAAGGCCAGTGGCACAGCAGGAAATGCCTATGCATTCTCATGACCATTCCGATGGCTCTGGTCATGCAGGCCATTCCCACGAATAAATTTACCCCGAATACCCAACAGCAGCTTGCCGTTGGGTATTTTCCCTTTATGAAAGAGAAAGGCGGTTTAATGTGAATTCATACTCAATTCTTATTGCTGATGATGATAATAAACTAATCGAGTTACTCACAGAATATTTTGCCAAGGAAAACTTCCAGGTTTATACCGCTATGAGTGGTCCAAGTGCACTAATTGAAGTGACTGAGCATCAGCCGGATATCATTTTGCTGGATATTATGTTACCTGGAATGGATGGCTATGAGGTATGTCGGCGAATTCGTGAAAACAGCTCGGTGCCCATCATAATGTTGACGGCATTGGATGCAGAAGCTGACCAGCTAAGTGGGTTGGAAATCGGGGCTGATGATTATATTACTAAGCCCTTTAGTACCCGGGAGCTGGTAGCCCGTGTGCGGGCTTTATTACGCCGTGCCTATGGTTCACTATCAACAGTCCATTCTTCTCTGCTGGAAATCGGTGATTTATCTTTGGATATGGCTCAACATATCGTAAAGCGCAATGGACAGATTATTGACCTTACGCCTATTGAATTTAGCTTGCTGGAAAGCTTTATGAAGCATCCACATCAGGCCTTTAATCGTCTTCAGTTGATGGAAAATAGCCATGGCTTTGCCTTTGATGGTTATGAACGGACCATTGATGCTCACATCAAGAACTTACGGCGAAAAATTGAACCTGATCCCAAAAAACCATGTTATATTTTAACAATTTATGGTATTGGTTATAAGATGGGAGATGGAGTTCATGCCTAATATGCATAGCTTGCGATATCGTATCATGGGGATGACATTTTTGCTGATTATATTGACCACCTTTGGTATTGTGCAGCTGGCCAATTGGCAGATGGAAAACCTGTTTCAGGAATATTTGGCTCTGCAACCTGGAATCGCCGAATCATCCCAAATCTTGGGTGCTTCCGAGCAAAGTTTCCTTCATTCTGTGCATCATTCCCTGCTTTGGTTTGGCCTGTTATTTGCCTTTATCGGATTGGTGGTTAGCTTTTTATGGTCTAGGGGGATTACAACTCCCCTTTACGAGCTTAGTCGGGCTGCTGATCGTATTCGTCAGGGTAATCTTCATCAGCAGGTTGATATTTCGTCCAGTGACGAGGTGGGGCAGCTGGGGTTGGTTTTTAATCAGATGTCGGAGCGTCTGGCCAGTAATGAGCAACTGCGGAGGGAATTTTTGGCTAATATGGCCCATGAGCTACGTACACCATTGGCTATATTACATAGTCATTTGGAAAATATGCTGGAGGGGATTTCACCTGCATCACCGGAAAAATTGTTTTCCATGCAGGAGGAGGTTATGCGTCTTACCAGACTGGTCTGCGATTTACGAGATCTTTCATTGGCTGAGGTACGTCAGTTGGATTTACAC
The DNA here is from genome assembly GCA_017475925.1 of Anaerovibrio sp. Classification (GTDB taxonomy): domain Bacteria; phylum Bacillota; class Negativicutes; order Selenomonadales; family Selenomonadaceae; genus Anaerovibrio. The sequence goes on from JAFVER010000020.1 coordinate 5,527, forward strand.
AAAAATGAAACGAACTTAAATCTGCTTTTGAGGCGGGCAACGGATATGCTTACCCCGTTATTAGAGGAAAAACAGTTGCGCTTTGACTTACTGTTAGATGATAATTTAAATAGCTTATGGCTGGATGTGGATCGGATGAATCAGGTGTTTTATAATCTGATTTCCAATGCTATACGCTATACTTATCCTAATACCACAATTCATATTAAAACTTATCAGGATGAAAGTAATGTATTTGTTGAAATAGCCGATGAGGGACCGGGGATAGCTCAGACTGATTTGCCTTATATTTTTGATCATTTTTATCGAGGTGAAAAATCACGAAGTCGGTTGGGCGGCGGCTCAGGTATCGGGTTGGCATTGGCCAAACAGTTTGTAGAAATCCATGATGGCTCTATAAAGGCAGAAAATCTGCCTCATAATGGAACTGTATTGGTCATAAAACTACCTATTATGGATAAATAAGTGGTTAGTGATTTTGTAGTCTTTGCCGGAAATCCAGTGAATATTGTGTCTGATTAATATTTTGAAAACATTTATTTTTATTAAATTGTATAATGGTACTGGTTATTGGAGGGATGGATATGTTGAATTGGCGAAAAATCGTGGTATATCGTTCAAGGGACAAGGATGATTGGGTGAAAGCCAGAAATCTGTTGGAGTCAAACGGAATAGAATATACATCCTTTGAGTCTGAGGAAGCACCAATTGCTGGATGCTGTAGTAATCTCAATCCGGGGAATATATGGGGGACAAAAAAACAGTATATTTTCCGTATTGAAGTACCAATTAAGTATAAGGAACAGGCACTCACTATACTGGAGGGAAATGTACTTCCTATAAAAGCGTGCGGATTTCAACTGTGATCATTTTCATAATTACGGAGCTTATTAAAACAGTATTACCTGGCAGTTCTAATTAAAAAAGGAAGTGCTGAATACTAAAATATTGATTTTAAAGACTTTAATCGCTATATTTATATGTGGTTAAAGTCTTTAATTTTTTGGAGGTGCATAATATGTCACTTAAAGAACAGTTGGCAAATGATATGAAGGAAGCAATGAAGGCCAAGGAAAAGGAGCGCTTGGCAGTTATTCGCATGGTTAGAGGTGCCATTAAGCAGCAGGAAATTGACAACAAGGTAGAGCTGGATGATGATGCTGTAATAGCCGTTATTAGCAAGGAAGTTAAGATGCGTAAGGACTCCATCGCAGATTTCGAAAAGGGCGGACGGGCTGATCTGGTAGCACAGAATGAAGCTGAAATCGCTTTTCTGATGCCATATTTGCCACAGCAGTTATCTGAGGATGAGGTACGTGCCTTGGTGAAAGAGGCTGTGGAGCAGACTGGTGCTTCATCACCAAAGGATATGGGCAAGGTAATGGGGGCACTTATGCCAAAGGTTAAAGGCCGTGCTGATGGAAAGATGGTCAATACATTAGTAAAGGAAGCCCTGAATTAAGCAGGTGATGGGATGAATACAATTTGTGTTCTTAAAAATGTAGATTTATCCGATGTTAATGAATAAACAGCAAATCAGGTCAGTTACTCATAGCTTTTGGGGTATTTGGCCTGTTTTATGTTTGTTAAGTAAAATATATTGGATTTATGATGTTTACATATAATGTTGATTCATTTTTTGAAAATGAGCTGTTGAAAATAAGGGACTATTTCAATAAAATAATGGCGAATTTTCCCAATGATTCTTTTGAAAAAATGCTGGGAGAGCGCAAGGAATGGCTGCCACCCATCTATATGTCAGATGAAGTAATAGTTATTCCTAAAGCTAATGGCCCCTTTGATAAGCAACTGGGGAAATCTATTAAAAAGGGATACAGTGTATTCATATACTATGAGGCAGTGAAGGAATATTGCTGCACATTTCATTTGGAGAACGAATATAAATGTGTTTTAAGCATGGTGCTTGCCCATGAATTTTTTCATTCCGTGCACCGAATATGGGATGAAAAGGCCTTTTTGCAGGATGCAAGCCCCAGAACGGGAATATCTATGGAAAGAAAGCACCAGCTGACGGAGTCATTGGCAGATTATTTTGCATATTCATGGATGAAAAGCCATGCCGATAAGAGCTATATCGCAGTGGCCAAGCACAGAAAAGACCTGTGGTTGGAATACACACCCGCCAACTGGCCCTACAGTGCCGCCATGGTATATTTGAACGACCATAAGAAGTTTTTTGAAATATTGGAGTTACTCAAATCGAATCCCGCTACGGCATATAGGAAATTAATTAGTTAATTAATGGGTATAATTTCAGTAAAGAATAGGTAAAATCTATTAATGGCTTGAACAAGTGACATGTATGGAAAAAACATTGGAATTCTCCGTGGGTTATTCCCGTTTCCTTGGCTACGACAAAGGCGAGGACGGCAATCTTGCCATCAACGAGGAACAAGCCAAGACCGTGAGGCTTATCTTCAGGCTCTTCCAAGTTGCAGCAGGAACTGGCGGTGCTGGTGGAGATGACCCAGAATTGCATCGCCGAGAATGCGAGGGTTGCCCAAGACCAGGGGGAGTAGCAGAAACGCTACAACGGCTTGGTGGAGCGGTACGAGAAAGCCAAGGCACAGTTCGACGAGGTGACGGAGGCCATTGCCCAGCGGTCAGCCAAGGGCGAGAGGCTGCGACGCGAAGCTAGTCCCTTTAGGGGGCGGGGTTCATCAGGACGCTTGCGGCACAGGGAGAGTCTGCGGGTGCAAAAGCGGCGCATCCTGCGCCTGCCCTGCACTAGCACATCCGTGTGCGTAGGTGGCAGAGTTCGATGAGCGGCTCTGGGGTGCGATGGTGGACTATGTGACGGTGGGCGTGGACAAGCGGCTGACCGTGGTGTTCCGGGATGGGACATCACTTTCCATGTGATACAGTATGCAAACAGTCAATTTGTCTGTGCCTTAACATGATTCATCTGCTTTTCCGACCATTGATATATTGAGTCCAATGCTGGAAGGAGGGATTTCCCCAAGTCCGTCAGGGAATACTCTACCACTGGCGGGATGGTCATGTACTGCTTGCGATGCACAAGATTGTCCCGCTCCAGTTCCTTGAGGCATTTGGACAGCATAGTTGCAGTGATGCCCACCACCTTCCGTTGCAGCTCGTTGTAGCGGATAACTTCATTCTCGCCTATGTACCAAAGAATAGGGAGTTTCCACTTCTGCCCAAACAGCTCCATAGCATAGAGGATGGGGCAGTCCGTTTCATAGATATTTTTGCCGACAGGCAATTTTTTTTTGCCCATGAAGCCACGTCCTTTCACAGTACTATATAAAATGTAGTAGCAAAGAAAAATCTTCATACTTGTATAACCTATGTGAAAATTATATTATAGTCACAAAGAAATGTAAAGTTTAACGCAAGGAGTGACCATCATCATGAGAGGAATTTTTGACAAGGTGGAAATGCGCCATTTGACCATGAAGAACCGTCTGGTGCGCTCGGCAACTTGGGAAGGCATCGCGAGCCCCAACGGAGGC
>JAFVER010000226.1 GCA_017475925.1 Anaerovibrio sp.
CGCCAGTTCGTGAAGGGGCAAATGCAGTATCTGTTCGACAGTAACGGGAAAAAATATCTGGACTGCTTCGCTGGAGTCTCCGTAATAAACTGTGGTCATTGCAATCCTGAAATAAACGAGGCGGTAGTAAAGCAGGTACAGACGCTCCAACACGTCTGCAATATTTACCTTACAGAAAATTTCGTTAATCTGGCAGAAAAATTGGCCCAGGTTACTCCGGGGGATTTACAGAAGACCTTCTTTTGCTCCACCGGCACCGAAGCCAATGAGGGGGCCATGCTGTTGGCGTCAATATACACCGGTAATGATGAATTTATCAGTCTGAGAAACGGGTTACATGGCCGTACCAAGCTCACCATGAGTGTAACCGGCATTCAAATGTGGCGGACTGACCCTCATCCATGTGGTGGTATCCATTTTGCGCCTAATGCCTATTGCTACCGCTGTCCATTGGGAAAAAAATACCCAGAGTGCGACCTGGCCTGTGCCAATGCCGTAGAGGACATCATCAAAACCTCTACCAGTGGGTCCCCGGCAGCAATGATTGCTGAAGCTATTCAGGGAAATGCCGGTATTATTACTCCACCAAAGGGCTATTTTAAGCGTATAAAAGAAATTTTAAGCCACTACAATGCCCTGCTGATTATCGACGAGGTACAGACTGGCTTTGCCCGCACCGGGAAAATGTTTGCCATTGAAAATTATGATGTTGTTCCTGACATTATGACAATGGCCAAGGCACTGGGCAACGGTGCTCCAATTTCAGCCTTTACCGCCACTGCAAAAATAGCTGATACCTACACCAAGCCTGGAGCCTCCACCTTAGGAGGAAACCCCGTATCTACAATGGCTGGTATTGGCGTACTGAATTACATTGAAAAGCATGACCTTTTGAAAAATGCCCAGGAACGGGGAGAACAGCTATACAACGGGTTAGTCCAATTACAGAAACGTCATCCGATTATCGGTGATATACGAGGAATGGGCCTGATGCGGGGAGCAGAATTTGTTCATGCCGATAAATCCCCGGCAGCTGACGAGCTGGATGCCGTACTGGAAGAAATGAAGGACCGAGGCTTCATCATCGGCAAAAACGGCATTGCCAGAAATGTAATGGCCTTCCAGCCACCACTGGTAATTACTGAAAATGATATTAATGATGTACTCAATGCCTTGGATGATGTATTAGGTAAGCTGATAAAATAAATCAAATTAAAGACAAAAGCGGCATATCCCTACAGCTGGGTTATGCCGCTTTTTTTGTAAAATAAGACCTACTAGCTTACAGTGATGCTGTTTTTCCCGTTCTGCCTTTTTGAATTATACATAGCCGTATCCACCCGCTGGAACATGGACATAACCGTGTCCTCCTTCCGCACCTCGGTTATCCCAATGCTCACCGTAATATGACAACCATCACAGGCAAAGGATTTATTCATAATTTTCTCCCGAATTCGCGTGGCGATATTTTTAGCACCACTGATGTTGGTTCGACTAAAAATTATGATAAATTCATCACCGCCCCAACGACCAGCCTTGTCTGTTGTACGGATATTTTGTTTAATAACCTCAGCCACACTTCTTAAAACCTGATCCCCGACATCGTGACCAAATGTATCATTTATCTGTTTAAAATTATCAATATCAAGCATAAGCACAGCGGTATGGGTATTATTCATATGCCCATCATACAACGCATTAGCCAAGGTGGCCTCCAGCTCACCACGATTCATAAGACTGGTCAAAAAATCAATTCTTGCCATATCCTTAAGCCGCCGATTACTATCCTCCAGCTCACTGGAAACTGCCTGCACAAAATGCATAAGATGACTGACTATACCATTGCGCCGTTCCAAACGAATCGGCTTCATAGGGATACTTTCATAAAAGTTAGTGCTTATTCCACCCTCACGAAGGCCAATAATGGACAGGCACATGTTGTTTAAAAATATTCCGCCATCAATAGTTCTGATATATTCACCCAGAGCATACACTCCGGTAGAAGGAGCTGATTTACGACAGGCCTCTAATTCCTGATTAACATCCTTATGCAGCAAAACCTGCCTTGCCCAACAGCTTACGGCAAAAACTCCCTCTGGCTGAAACCTGACCATATCCTGTTGGAGACGCCTTGCTTCATAGATAATAAATTCCGGATCTCCATAACACAGCCTAACCTTTTCACCTAGAACAAAATCTGCACCATAGGTTGCACTGCCGTCATCAGCTACCGTTCTCGGTAAACGGGCCAACGGGGTACTACTTCTCTGTACTGCAAAGGGAAATACCACAGCTTCTCGCAGGAAAATATCATCCCATTTGGAAATACCTAAATATTTTTCATATATTTGCCGCACCGGTACACCATCTATCTCACTGATGGTATTGGAATTGCTCAATCCGGTCACCCGCATGGTTTTTCCCAGGGGCCGCCAACCACTGGTATATCCTACATTAGCAATCAGCGAGCTGCCCTTAAAGACCACCATGACATGCCCATATTTTATGATATCATCATTGGTAAAAACAAAGCCCTGGCCCTTTACCGTACCATCATCCACAATACCACCGAAGAAAATAATATCCGATGGCAGCTTTGATAATTCATTAAAAAAAGGCACAACATTCAAGGTAAAGCCTGACGTATACATACCAACTGCCACTAAATGCTTCATTCGGGATAACCGTTTTAAAAAATCACTGCCTATTTTTTTACTGTCATTGTCATCCCAATAGACCGGCAACACCTCCACACTGGAGGTACTGAATATGGAAAATGTTACAGATATACCATAGTAATTTATAACACCCGCGGTGATATTAGCTGATACAGTCCCCCCAATGAGTTTTACCTCCGGCAAGGTATCCTGCATCTTGGCGATTATTCTGGCAGCCTCCTCTTTAAGCTTAATATCCACAAAAACTGTAGCTAAAACACAGGAATACTCACCAAAGCTGGGAAGCATATCAGCAAACCCATCCACAACATGAAAAAATTCATTTATATCATTACATAAATAAGGAATGTGCTTCATTTGATGCCCCCCTTATGTTTCATAAATTATTAAATCAATTATACCATAGTTACAGCAAACTGTTATATACATTATAGTTATGGATTAATAAAAAAATATTTAGCACTTTTGTTTGTAAAAAGCTTGCAATCGAACATATATATGCTATACTATTATCAAGAATTATGAATAAGGAGTGTGACCTATGGGACGCAAACGTTGCGCAGATGAGCGCATGGACCAAATATTCAAATACATTAAGGAGTTTTTGATTGCTAAAGGATATCCCCCATCCGTCCGTGAAATCGGCAAAGCAGTGGGGCTAAAATCCAGCTCTACTGTTCATGGGTATCTCAATCAGCTTGAAGAAGCTGGGCTTATCCATCGTGATCCAACTAAGCCCCGGGCAATTGACCTGTTGGAGGACAAGCCGTGGGAACGCACTGTAAATGTTCCGCTTATTGGTACAGTTACGGCCGGCACACCTATTCTTGCCCAAGAAAACATTGAAGAGGTTTTTGCTTTTCCGCAAAGCCTTTTAGGAACAACCAGCGAAACCTTTATGCTAAAGGTTGATGGCGACAGTATGATTAAAGCCGGGATTTTCGACGGTGACTATATTATGGTTCGTCAGCAGAACACTGCCAACAACAGTGATATTGTGGTTGCATTGGTTAATGGTGAAGCCGCCACTGTAAAACGATTTTTTAAAGAGAAAAACCAGATTCGCCTTCAGCCGGAAAACGACTCCATGGAGCCATTCTACGAAAAGGATGTAACTATTCTGGGCAAGGTAATTGGCGTTTATCGCCAAATGTAAAAAATAGGCTGCCGTACTAAGAAATTAGTAACGACAGCCTATTTTTATTTTCCAATCAGGGTAGTTCCTGCCTTCCCCGCTGGGGAAGGTGCCGAGCTTGCGACGCGAAGCTAGTCCCTTTAGGGGCGAGGCGGATGAGGTCCACTAGGAAAATGCCGCAGCGGTCAGTGTCTTCTGCTCACCTTCGACTACCGTCTTGCTTCGCTGGACACTTTCGCATGGGATGTATTTTCCAATCAGCTATGCTTCTTGGATACATCCGCAATGGCTTGGGCTGCCCCCATTATACCAATAACCGCATGCTCAAAGGTTATTCCTCCCTGCATATATACGTTGTAAGGAGGACGCATTGGCCCATCAGCACTTAGCTCTATGGAGGCCCCCTGCACGAATGTCCCAGCCGCCATTATAACCTGATCCTCATAACCCGGCATATCCCAAGGCTCCGGTGCAGCAAAGGAGTCCACCGGTGAATACTTTTGAATACCACCACAAAAGGCCACCAGCTTTTCCGGCGAATTAAGCTGTACTGCCTGTATTATATCCCCCCGTATATCAGTAGGCAGTGGAAGGGTCTTATATCCCATACTGCTAAACATCCCTGCGGCAAATATTGCCCCCTTAATGGCCTGAGCCACCACATGAGGAGCCATAAACAGCCCTTGAAAAAGCATACGGTTGTTGGCAAGGGAGGCTCCAAGCTCATCCCCCATTCCCGGTGATGTAAGCCGATAGGAGGCCAGCTCCACCAGTTCATCTCTGCCAGCAACATATCCACCGGTAAGGGCAATCCCCCCACCGGGATTTTTTATAAGAGACCCAGCCATAATATCAGCCCCTACCTGCACCGGCTCTCTGATGTCAACAAATTCACCATAGCAATTATCTACAAAGCACACACAGTCATTTTTAACCCGATGAACCTCGGCACATATTTTTTCAATATCATCAATACTCAACGGTTCCCGCAACGAATATCCCCGGGAGCGCTGTATAAGTACCATTTTAGTATCTTCGGTGATTTTCGCTGCAATCCCCTGTATATCCACCCGGCCATTTTTCATATCCAGTTCATCATATTTTATGCCAAATTCCTTCAAGGAGCCCTTACTTTCAGTGCTATAGCCGATTACAGTCTGCATGGTATCATAGGGTGCACCGGTAAGTGAAACCAGCTTGTCCCCAGGGCGCAGGATTCCAAAAAGCACTGTAGCCAGGGTATGGGTACCGGAAACGAACTGAGTACGCACCAATGCCCGCTCTGCACCAAACACTCTGGCGTACAGCTCATCTATTTTCATTCGGCCAATATCGCTGTATGCATAGCCGGAGGTAGTATTAAAATGGCTTTCACCCACCTGACAAGCCCGCATAGCATCCAACACCTTCAGGGTATTTGCCTCAGCAATAGCATCAACATGGGCAAACATTGGCTGACTTTCTTTTAAAACCTGTTCTTTTAGTTTAATCAATTCTTCTGAAAATGCCATTAAACAAATTACTCCTTAATTTCATATTGCATATATGGGGCGGTGTCCCCTATATTAAGCTCTACCGCGACTATTGTTCCTTTTTCATTATAATTCGTACTAAGAACTTTTCCCACATCGTGCAGACGGGTTACCATGCTTCCATCAGCATATGGAATACACAATTTCATAGTAACCCGCCCCTGTTTGAAGAACTCGGCGATTTTTTCTTTTAGCTGCTGTAAATCAGCAGGATTTTTAGCCGATATGACTACTCCCTCCCGACCATTCAGCATACGTAGCCTATCAAACCTTGTACCATCATCCGTCACAAGCCGGTCAGCCTTATTAAAGACAAATATTGCCGGCTTTTCCTTGGCGCCGATTTCCTCCAGCACATTTACAACAGCCTTGATTTGCAGCTCATAATTCGGTTCACTGGCATCCACCACATGGATAAGCAAATCAGCCTCAGTGGTTTCCTCCAGGGTTGCCTGGAAGGCACTTACCAGTGTATGTGGAAGCTTTTGAATAAAGCCTACCGTATCAGTAAGCAATATCTGCTGGTTTTCAGCCAAATTCACCAGTCTGGTGGTAGGGTCCAACGTGGCAAACAGCTTATCCTCCGCCAAAACCTCAGCGTCAGACAACGCATTTAAAATAGTTGATTTTCCAGCATTTGTATAACCCACCAGGGCAGCTGATGCCAGCTTTGAATGACTTCGCTGCTTCCGATGAAGCTGACGCTGCTGCTTCAGCTTCTCTATTTTCTCCTCCAGCTCGTGAATACGGCTATGAATTCGCCGTCTATCCATTTCCAGCTTAGTTTCCCCTGGCCCTCTGGTGCCTATTCCGCCCCCCAGTCTGGACAATATCAGGCCCTGGCCCCCAAGTCGGGGAAGATTGTATTTTAGCTGAGCCAGCTCTACCTGTAATTTTCCGGCAGCTGACTGGGCTCTTTGAGCAAATATATCAAGAATTAACGCCGTTCGGTCCACCACCCGCAAGCCTGTATTAAGCTCTAAATTTCTCTGCTGGGATGGTGAAATTTCATCGTCTATTATAAGTAAATCAGCCTCAGTATTTTGCGCCAGCATCGCTATCTCATCTACTTTGCCCCGTCCCAAGAAGAACGCATTGTCCGGCTTGTCCTTGTTCTGCACTATTTTGGCCACTACCTGAGCACCGGCAGTTTCCGCCAAGCCCTCCAGCTCAGCCAGGGAAGCCTCCGCTGTCCAGCCATAGGGACGGTTGTTAAAGGACACCCCCGCCAAAATAGCCTTTTCCGGTTGTTCATCGGTATTTTTAAGCTGCTTTTTCCCAAGCTGGTGATTTATCATCACCACCAATTGAACTAAATCTATAGCATTAAGCTCCTTTAAAGGGATTTCCTTCGTACCATGAACTATATAATCCCCTTCCTCGGTGGTATCACCTGATAGGTAGCCCATGCTGGCATATATTTTGCCATTTTTTCGGCCCATGGCAACCATACAGTCAAAGCGCATGCTTTTTAGCGAGGAAATATCCGGTCCACTGAGGCGGGTATCACTGCTGGGATGGGTATGAATACAGCGAATGCCTGATAACCTGATATTGCTCCGTTGCTTCACATCTGGCAGCTCCACCGTGGCATCATCACCCACCGACACTCTTTGCACATTCCCCTTGCGATTGACATAAATGGCTACCTCGCGACCAAGAGCCTCAGTAAGTGCCAGCATTTTTTCCGCCGCTTCTCTGGTGATAATCTGCCCCGAGGGTATTTCCAGCTCGTACAGGGCTTCCAGCTCTGCAATCGTACCAGCTTTTATGTTGTTTAAATCGCCATTTACCTGCATAATCTCACCTGTTTGTGATATTTTGGATATTTTTCAGTGTAATGGACATGGAGCCATCATCATTTTTGAAAAATTCCACAAAATCAGTATTTTCAAAATAATCCGTTGGTATAATGATGTCAATGCCGGTATCGGTACTAAGCTTATGCTTGCGCAGCTTCTTTAATGTAGCTTCCTGATTAACAGCTACCGGCTCGGCAAAGCCGGCTTCAGTAATGGCATTACTGTAATCTGACTGCATTGACGGGTTATCCTGAAAGACCTCCCTACCCACTGCCACCGGATCAATAACAGCTTCACTCTGGATATTTTCCGAGATAAAATTCTTCACTGCAGCAGCTGCCGCCACCTGGTCCTGACAATAGGCCTCTGTTACCTTTTTTACCACCTTGTTTATTTCCTTAATGGTTTCTGTAGGGGAAGGAGTCTGAGTACATTCCAGAAGCAGCTCAGGAATCAGGTAAATTGAATTTCCATCCACATTGTATTTCTTGGCCTTGGACAATATATCCAAGGTCTCAAGGTTTATAAAAACAAACTCGTCCATCCTTTGGGATAGGCCCGGTAAAATAGCATAATTATTTACCAGCTCTGTATTTACCCTGCCTGCTTCATCAACATTTACCTGATGTACATACCCCTGATGATTATTGCACTTAAATATGACCAAATAGCGCACCTCATCGATTCTGGCATCACAAATGAGCAAATCAGCTGAAGCCACCCCGTCAGAATTTATGAGCAATTTATACAAAGAGCTGGCTACTTCCTTTGAAAAAGAAACGAACTCCATTTCCTCATTTTTATATCCAATTAAAATTCTTTTAAACTCACTGTCCTCATAAAAACAGCCTTTTTTGGCATCCTGACTATCAATAGTCTTTTCAATATGCTTTATGAGAAATTCAACAGTAGACAAATCCAAATTTAACAATTCATCAGAAAAGAATTCGTTAGCATCATTTACATCTAAAACATGAAGAATAGCCTTATCAATAACTATCATATTATCACCTCAAAAAACTTGACTTCATGGGCCATTCAATCGTCGCTTGTTGGCTCGCTTTCATTAAGTGCTGTTACCAAAAAATAAGCTGCTGTGGTTCACAGCAGCATCAACATAACTATATCATTCTATCATGATGGGCATTTCCACGCAACAAAAAAGACACATATTTAAAA
>JAFVER010000021.1 GCA_017475925.1 Anaerovibrio sp.
CCTTGCGCGAGACCAAGACACTGCAGCCCAATCTTAAAAAGAATATTTATTTTTTTGTATAAAAATGGCGGAGAGTGAGAGATTCGAACTCTCGGTACAGTAACCCGTACACACGCTTTCCAGGCGTGCTCCTTCAACCACTCGGACAACTCTCCACTTGCTTGAATAACAATTAAAATATAAAATTAACGTCGGCTCATCACAACATTAGTAAGTTTATCAGACTATTTCTATCTTGTCAACTTTTTTATTTAAAGCTTCTGCATTACAATAAAAGAGAAGGCCATATAAAAAGCCCTCCCATCATAGCATCACACAAATAAAGCCTACAGGCTACAAATCAGTATATAAATTCATCCTCAGCCAAATAAACCACAAAAGCGCCAAAATCTGCCACCACCCGGACAGCAATCATACTGCTTGCCATTGGGCTTACATTTTGACCATATTTAGGCATATCAAGATCCATATCCAATCCCCGACCAGACAGATTGACGATATACAATCCATTCAGCACATTGATGAATTCAGCCAAACTATCCTCAGCTAACTCATCAACCTCAGTTAGTTCCTCGCCACTATAGCGACTGGCCATATCCAAAAACACCTTATCCTTGGCTAATATCGCCGCAGCAACAGAAATCTGTCCATTCATGCTCTGGGATACAAAATGCGTACCATCCGTATCAGGAGCAATATGCTCCGGCAATATCACCGCATCTGTCTGCATAAACCGTTGCAACGCTCCAACAAGCATTTCCATATACTCGCCATAAATGTCATCAACCGGATTCATATCCTCATGCTCATGTAGAATGGTCTCTACTGCCTCTCTTATAGGATGAACCTCTTCGTTATCATAAGCTCTAAAGCAGTGATCTATCTGTTTTAGGTCCGCAAGCCTTTCATCTAATACAACCTGCGCAATACGGGCATCACGGTTGGGAACCGCTTTTTTTAAACCATCTATCTGGGACCCTGACAACATTTTACTGTCTTCCAACGCCCTGGCTCCATCTTCCTCCCCTGACAATTCTCCAACCTGAGTCTCTGATAACAAATGCTGTTGTATCGCCAGAACATGGAGCTGTGGAGCCGCACAGGCTGCTTTAGGCAAAACTTCACTAATATTGTTGGCATTTAATATACCTACATTAAGCAAATATTGCGAGAAGCACCTATTTCTTCCCATTTTCCTCAACCTTTCTCCGTATTCTCTCAACAGCCTGTTTGATCTGTTCTGGAGTATAAGGCTTCTGGATAAAATCCAAAGCGCCCAGGTCCAAGGTTTCCTTCAGCTTCTGAGCTGTTCCAGCCGAAGAAAGCATGATAACTGGAATGTCAGGATTCACTTCCTTTATAACCTGCAGTGCCTCGATTCCTCCAACAATAGGCATTACAATATCAAGGATAACACCATCAGGCTGCTCCTGAAGATCCTTCATAATGGCCTCTTTGCCATTTTCTGCCTCAATAACCTCACAGCCAAGCTCTTCCAAGACAGCACGTAGCTTTTTACGCAGTAGCTTTGAATCATCAGTGATAAGTATTTTTAATTTATCAGCCACTTATGCCACCTCCCTCTTTCGTATCATAAAATTAAGCTCATTAAGTAGCCGCTTACACTTCTACCCAACCAGTTATTTTATATAATTGCACTTCCTGCTACCATTAAAATTTCTCTATAAGATTAATTTTTCCTGCAATAAGCCAAGATATTTTTACATTTTTCATGTAATTATTCAAAAATTATCTCCGTATTGTAAAAGGACTGCCGATATTATCTGGCAGTCCTTTGTTACACTGATTTGCTAAAACTTCCTACATGATAAATATTATATCAAGCCAGGTACACATATTCCACACATAAGAAGCAATTGAATTATTTAACTTTGTATCGTTCTCATTGTCCCACAATACCCGGAGTTGTCATTGCCCTTGGCGCCAAAATTTTATCTAATTTTTCCTGAGTAAGCAGGCCCTTTTCCAAAATCACTTCCCGTATTGGCCGCCCGGAGTTATATGCCTCTTTAGCAAGCATAGCGGAATTCTCATAACCAACATGTGGAAGCAGTGCTGTAACAATACCTACGCTCTTATCCACCCATGCCTGACACTGCTCAGTATTTGGCTGTAAGCCGACTAAAAGCTTATCTACAAAACCATTTACTGCATTAGTGAGATAGTTCATGGAATTAAACATATTGAAGGCCATTACCGGCTCCATTACATTAAGCTCAAATTGGCCGTTTTCAACACCAAAAGACACTGCCAGGTCATTGCCGATAACCTGATAACAGGTTTGATTCAAAACCTCAGCAATAACCGGATTAACCTTGCCAGGCATAATTGATGACCCTGGTTGACGCATTGGCAGCTTCAGCTCGTAAAAGCCACAGCGTGGACCAGATGCCATCATGCGAAAATCATTTGCCATTTTAATGAGCACCAGTGCCGTATTTTTCATGGCCGAGGAAACATCAGCAAACCCATCGGTATTATTGGTAGCATCAATTATATTGTCAGCGGTCCGATAAGTCTCCCCAGTAACCTCACTGAGAGTCTTTGCAACATTCTCTATGTATTTTGGCTCTGCATTCAATCCAGTACCAACAGCTGTACCACCCATATTCACTGTATGAATTTCACTAACAGCATGTTCAATACGCTTTATGCCACGGCGAACTGAGGAAGCATAGGAGCCCATTTCCTGCCCCAGGGTGATTGGTACAGCATCCTGTAGGTGTGTACGACCCATTTTTATAATTTCACCGAATTCCTCAGACTTTTTCTCCAGCTCTGTTGCCAGACGATCCAATGCAGCAATGAGCTTCTTTGCCTTAAAGCTGAGGCAAACCTTGATAGCCGTTGGGAATGTATCATTAGTGGACTGAGCCATGTTTCCGTGATTATTTGGTGAGATAATATCATACCGGCCCTTTTCCTTGCCACTCATTTCCAGTGCACGGTTACACAGCACCTCATTCATGTTCATGTTAAAGGAGGTTCCGGCACCACCCTGAATAGGATCAACAGGGAACTGATCCAGCATCTTACCAGCGATAATTTCATCAGCTGCTGCCACCAAAAGCCTTCCAATCTCCTCCGGCATACGTCCGGTAGCCAGGTTAGCCAACGCTGCCGCTTTTTTCACCTTAGCCATTGACTGGACAAAATCACTATCAACCTTCTGCCCGGTAATACGAAAATTTTCTACAGCACGCAAGGTCTGAACACCATAATACACATCATCAGGAACATCCAATTCTCCCAAAAAATCATGCTCTTTTCTCATTTGCCTCTCCCTTTCAAAAAAGTTTACGTCCAATAGTTTTTGTATTTTGTATACAATATTCTTTACATGAAGAATAGCATTATATTTCTATATATGCAAGGAAAATTAAAAATATTTTTATTATGACTTTTTCCCCTCATTATAATATAATACATATTGATTTCCTTTTAGGGAGGTACTGCTCACAATGAACAATATTGACTGGCAGGACATGCTTGTCAAAGGACGACGGCGCACCCGTATCCAACGCATAGTAGGCATACTTACATTGGCTGCCCTGCTTGGCTTTTTCCTTTGGCATTTTTTCTATGCCTCTACACCAGAATACGCTTTAAATAAATTAAACGCTGCCATACAAAATAATGACAGCGATGAAATAAAGAAATACTGCAACCTTGATGCGATATGCTCAAAGGCCTATGATGACCTCACCCGCGATATGTTTGCTCATGACAGCAACCTTACCAACGAAACAAAGGTGATGTTTGAAAAATTTTATTTGAACATAAAACCACAGGTCATTGATGAAACCAGCGATATGATATTGGCATATATGCTCAGTGGCGAATGGCCTACCCCATCTGGTAACAATATTATGAAAGGGCGTCAGCTGGGTATAGATTACGAATATCTTATTGAACGGTCCCAGCTGCGAAACACTGAGCTGGTCAGGTTCGATCATTTTACAAAAAGTGGTAATGAAGCCATTGCAAAAATTCAGGTGCGGGATAAATACACAGATACCATATATGGACTGAATCTTTTAATGGTCAAGCATGAAGGAACATGGCAGGTAACAGAGATACGAAACTATCGGGATTATCTTGATTTTTTGGGACCAATTCAAGAAACAGGCTTAAAAAATTACATTCATGACACCTCAAAAATCATTGAAAAATACAATTCCATTTTTGACACTCAGCAAACCCATTTCAAAAAGCTGAATAAATCTGACGATGGGGTATTAACAGCTAAGATGCGCAGCAATATCGTTGCCTATATCCGGTCAGACATAATTCCTGCTTTGGAAAAGCGCCAGTCGGAATTAGACGCTGTAGCCATAAATGAAGGGGCGCAATATTTGGCCGCTCAGCGAAAGGAATCTACCAAGCTTACCATTGCTGCCTGGGAACATTTTATCACTGCACTGGAAACTGATTCACCTGATGAGTTCAACATAAGCGAAGGCTTCCATAAGGATGCTCTTTTTTATGACCACCGTATTGATGATATGATTAGAAACACAGCCATAAGCCGCGAGCTTCCATCTACACCGTAATCACGCATTAAAATATATTTAATCAGGCTTTTCCGTTAAAAATAAAGGGGCTGCCGCATGATGAAAATGAACTGCTCCCCGTCAAGAGGACAATAAAATAATATAAAATTTCTTTGGTCGGCAGATTCGTCTGTCGACCTTTTTATGCGGCTAAATACAAGGTGTGTTTCTCTATCGGCGTCAAGATACCAAGATTACGTTGCACACG
>JAFVER010000227.1 GCA_017475925.1 Anaerovibrio sp.
AATATATGCCAAGCCCGCCTATTTCCCTGTCCTTCAGGGCAGCATCAATGTCTGGGTCATCCTTTTCCAATGGATTATACGGAACCCCTTCATCGATAAATTTAAGCTCAATTTCCGATGTTTTACCATAAAGCTTACCTTTTATAATTGCCACTGCTTCCTTGTCCTTATATGCATATTCTGCAATATTGACAAATATCTCCTCCACCACCAGCATCAGCTGATTTATTGAACGCTCTGAACAATCGGTGGCACGGGATATTTCAGTAATAAAGGATACAATTTTAGGCAATTCCTCAACTTTTGCTGGAATAACTATTTCTTTTTCCGAGTCCATATCATCACATCCCTTATAACGCCATTGTTCAAATTTTTCTTCTTTAGAAGAAAAATCTTCCAATTAGCGTTTCCCTTTCAGGACTAGCTTCGCGTCGCAACGAGCTGGGAGATATGCTCACCAGCTGTTGTAGTTTGTTTTCCCCCACCTAAAGAGGAAGGGGACATCTTAAAGCTCGTTATATTCTTAAACTTTAAAACTGTTTATATGGCTGGATTTTAGTTAACGACAAATCCACAACCCCAAGATATTCAACTGTATTCTATAGGCGCACCCTATTTCTCTTCAGTAAATATTTTGAAATTCCGGCATATCTGAAAGATTTATATGATTATATGCCCCATTTTTACTATCTTCAGGATGGGGTTCTAACCCAATGACAGTAATAGACTGCTTATCTGGACCATAAACCCAAAACATACGCATTGCACCACTGGTCTTATTTTCTAAATATGATTGCCAAACACGCAGCCCATATCTTGCTGTAAGTTGTTCTATATCATGTGAGTGCAGGCTGGGATGTCTTGGATTTTTTGACAACAGCTTCAGTGCCTTTCCCCATTTTTTATATAATGCAGCATCATTTTTGCTGATGGCTCCAGATTTGTAATTTTCCTGCAACTGATTCCACAGTTTCTCCATTTCTGGAATCCCCATTCTAATCATGAATGCCATAATACTTCTCCACTAAAAATCTGAAAGATCTATTGGTTCTGAAACCATGCCGGTCTTAAAATTGGCAATTGCTTTATCCATGTCCTTTAATGTTCGCACAGAAATATCCTTAGGTACAGAGAGTTCTCTAGGCTCCAAAATAATACAGCCATTCTCATATTCTTTGACATTATAATAATGATAATTTGCACCTCTAAGTGTCACTCTTTTTTTACTGTCAATATGAACATCATACTCTCTTAATGCTTCCATAGTAACACCTCCATCTGTAATGTGGGAATTCCCACTGTTTTCTTAATACTATATTTAGTGAATCAAGGTGTCAAGCATTTTTTCGGATTTAAATTGGCGAACAAAATCTGTTAACCACATTATATTTCTCACAAAAATAAGGCCTTTGCCTGCCGTAGGAGCAAATCCCGCAGCACTGCAAAAGCCTTTTTATTATGCTAATTATTTGCTTTTTCCCTTAAGACCGATAGTCACAGATGGCCTTATACATTCTCTCAAGGCCCTTGGCGATTATTGCCTGTGGCATAGCCAAGTTCAGGCGGATATAGCCC
>JAFVER010000228.1 GCA_017475925.1 Anaerovibrio sp.
CTGATGAAATCTTGAATGGAACTGATGGTAATAGGGTATACTGGCAAAGAACAATATCATGGTAACAGCCGCCGTTGCAGCGCTTAATACCTTAAAGATTATTTTGCCACCTTTTCTGCTGAAAACAGCAGCCACAGCTGATGGCAATCCCACCACCATAGTCATAAGACCAGCCGTCTGTATACTTAAACGGGTCCCTCCGAAAAGGGCCAGCCAGATATCGGCAGAGCCTGCATCAGTACCCATGTAATCCTGAAGGATGGCGATAAATATCACGCGGCAAAGAGAAAGGACTGAGAGATAAAAAAGAAATACCTTCAGCCCCTTGATTATAAGATTATAATAATTATTCCAGTCTTTGAACTGGTTTGTATTACTATTTGTCATATTACTTCCTTGATAAAATGAACTTATGGCACAATAATGTCCACGCCATAGTCAGCAGCCGCCTTGCGGATTTTTTCATCTGGCAGGGCGTCAGTAATTAGGCCGGACAGGGTGTCCAAGGTGGCATAATTGTAATTGCCATCGGTGCTGAGCTTCTTGGCCTCAGCCACAACATAGGCCCGCTTGCTAACCCGGATAATACGGGACTTATTGATACCGTCCTCAATATCGTAGGTGGATACGCTGTTTTCCATTACATCCACACCTACGGCCCCTACAAAGGCAATATCCGGCTTCAAATGGGAAATGAAATCCATGGTCATGCCCCCCCAGAAGCCATCACGGCTCTTGTTAATCTTGCCACCGGCAAAGATAACGCGAATCCGTGGGTGACGGGCCAAAATAATCAGAATATCAATCATATTGGTAACAATAGTAAGCTCCCGCTGGTCCTTTATCAAGAGCTCCGCAATGGCCAGATTGCTGGTGGAAATATCCAAAAAAACCATATCGTGCTCGTGAATGAGCTTAACTGCCGCCTGAGCAATGCGACGCTTGGCATCCACATCGGAGCCCTTGTGCTTGCTGACCTCGATGGCGTGAATATTCTCTCTGATAGCCACTGCACCGCCATAGGTTCTCTTAAGGCGGCCCTGTTTTTCCAGGGACCCTAGATCCTTACGAATACAGTCGTCTGTAACATTAAACTTGGCACTAAGCTCCTTAACCCGAACCTTACCCTCGGTATTAAGCAAATTCATTATGCTTTCCTGGCGCTCTTCCAAAAACATCTATCCCACGTCCTTACAGTCAAAATAATATACCATCACGGATAAAAATCCTAAATGAGTCTCAATTTTCCAGTTATTACTTTATCATATTTCATATTCTTTTGCACGAAATTTCAAAAAATACTACAACTGAAAAAATTTATATTTAACGCTTCGGGGTAGATTCCTTTTCAAGCATATCCTTCAATTTGGAAATATCAGTATCATTGGTCAATAAATAAACATAATCCCCTGCATAAAGTCTGGCATCCTCCATTGGGTTTATGCGCTGCAGCCCCCTTTTTATGTCCACCACAACAGTTTGCTCAGGCCATTTTATATCTTTAATAAGGGCCTTATCCACCACACTTCCAGAGCTCACCACCAGCTCCAGGGCAATGCGTCGTCCAGAGGAGCTGGCACCTATTCCGTGAGCCTTTTCCTTCAGTCTGATGGCACGATTTAAAAGCTCCTCATATACAGGCTTCCCCCCCGTAAGGTCCGCCACCAGATAGGCTGTCATGGATACGCATATAAGGGCCAGCAAATGATGGAAGGAGCCTGTCATTTCCATAATAAGGACACTGCCAGTAATCGGAGATTTTACCACCGCCGCAAAATACGCCGCCATACCGAAAACGATAATATCCCCTACATATATATAAGGCAATACTCCGAAGCTGGCCAGTACACTACCAAATACTGCACCTCCAGCAGCCCCCAGCACCAGCATAGGCAGGAATATGCCACCCGGTACTCCGGAACCAAAGCACACCATGGTAAAGAGGAACTTACCCACAAATAGTATTATGAGAAAATAAAGGGGATACCAATTATGGGAAAGGGCATCCACCAACCGATTGCCGCCCCCTAAAATATCCGGCAAAATAAAGCCAAGAGCCGCCGCCAGCAAAAGAGGCAGCAGTGGTCGCTTTATGCCCCTTAGTCCCAGGCGATCATAGGTATTCATGGAAAAAAGCAGGGATGGGTTAAAAATACGCCCCAACAGCCCAATAAAAACACCTAATATAATGAGTATACCAAACATATTTAGGGGGAAAATAGCCAAATCACCAATGTGAAATACCGGCCCCGCTCCAAAAATCACCTGGGTAACGGTGGTGGCTGTCACTGCCGCCGTAATGGAAGCCATAAGAATCACCGGAGAAAAGCTCTTGTTAAGCTCCTCCAGACCGAAAATAACACCAGCCAAAGGTGCATTAAAGGCAGCCGCCAAGCCAGCTCCGGAACCGGCAGTCATCAGAATACGTTCCTCATAACGGGTTCTGATAAGTCTGCGGCTCACTCCCTGTCCCACACAGGCCCCCAGCTGAACACTGGGGCCCTCACGTCCAAGGGACAAACCAGCACCAATGGCCAGCACACCACCAATGAGCTTGGAAACCAAAACGGACAGCCATCGCATATTCATGCGCCCCATGAGAATCCCCTTTATCTGGGGAATTCCACTACCGGTACACATGGGCTCATTTTGAACTATCTTCATAAGCAGCCAACCAATTATTAGAAAGGTGACGATGTACAACATGGGCAATGAATAATCACCGGCCACAAAGCTGTCGGCTACCATATTATAAATCAAGGGCCGCAGGATTTCCGAAGCCCCCAACAGGTATCTGAACAGGGCGATAACACAGCCTGCAAAA
>JAFVER010000022.1 GCA_017475925.1 Anaerovibrio sp.
ATTTTGCCTTGGTACTTAGTGAAATCAAGCTATGCGAAGATTGAACTTAGTTCCACTAGGCAAAATTTATGAGCGCAAGCATTCTGCGTTAGGCATTCACCTGGCATAAATGTATCAATTATGTATGTGGGAAGTTTGAGTGTATTATAACATCATTGTCATGTTATCACAATAGGTACAGCATCGACGCTTCTTTCCCCAGACAGGGGAAAGCTTAAACGTTTGCCATGACCTTTCGCATGGTTTCTGCCACATTTTCCTTGGTAAAGCCGAACTTCTCAAAGAGCTTGGCAGCGGGTGCCGATGCCCCAAAAGAGGTCATGGAAACCGTGGCGCCATCCAGCCCCACATACTTGCCCCATCCGAAATCCTTGGCGGCCTCTACCGCAACGCGGGCACGTACCTTCTTTGGCAGAATCTTTTCCCTGTATTCCTCACTCTGCTGTTCAAAGAGATCCATACATGGCATGGATACCACCCGCACATCTTTATCCTCAGCCTTTAGAATAGCCTGAGCCTCAATAGCCAATGCCACTTCGGAGCCGCTGGCGATAAAGATACCATCTGGCACCTCCTTATCAGAATCAGCTACCACATAGCCACCCTTTAAAGCCTCTTTACTGCTGCCAGCAAGAGGAGTCAGATTTTGACGGGTCAAAACAAGAGCAGTAGGTGTCCTGGTGCTGGTAACAGCACTGTACCAGGCTGCAGCAGTCTCCATATCATCTGCCGGACGGAACACATTGAGATTTGGCATACTACGCAGCATAGCCAGCTGTTCAATTGGTTCATGGGTAGGACCGTCCTCACCTACACCAATGCTATCATGGGTTAGCACATAGGTAACAGGCAGCCCCATAAGCGCTGCCAATCGCATCATCGGCTTCAAATAGTCTGAAAAAACAAAGAATGTTCCTATATAAGTGCGCAATCCACCATGGAGGGTAATACCGTTGGCAATAGCACTCATAGCCAGCTCACGCACCCCAAAGTGAATGTTCTTTCCAGCATAATTCTCCTTGCTGAAGAAGTCCTCTCCCTTCATCTCGGTTTTGTTGGAAGGTGCAAGGTCGGCACTACCACCAAACATATTTGGCAACAGCTTGTTCAGCTTATTTATCAGATTACCTGATAGGGCCCTACTGGCCGTTGGCTTCTCATTTCTTGTCCAAAAATCTTCATCGTTAAGCAATGCCTCTGCATCCACCGGGGAATGGAAAGCATCCCACTTCTTAGCCTCCTCAGGGAATTTCGACCGATATTCGGCATAGCGCTTATTCCACTCTGCTTCTGCGGCTTCGCCCTTGGCTGCCAAGTTTTGATAATTTTCATAAACCTCATCAGGAACCTTAAAGGCCTCCTTTTCTGGCCATTGGAGATTTTCCTTGGTTGCCTGAAGATTTTCCTCACCAAGAGGCTCCCCATGGGCACTGGCAGTGCCCTGCTTTGCTGGACAGCCATAGCCGATTTCCGTATGCACACGAATAAAGGATGGTCTGATGGTATCTGCCTTGGCTTTTTCAATAGCCGCCCCAATTTCATCGCAGTTATTGCCATCCTTCACGTCAATGGTTTGGAAGCCAAAGGCCTCCATCCGCTTCATAACATCCTCAGTAAAGGCAATATCCGTGCTGCCTTCAATGGAAATACGGTTGCTGTCATATATAACAATGAGCTTACTAAGCCCCAGGGTACCAGCCAGAGAAAAAGCCTCAGAGGAAATTCCTTCCATTAGACAGCCATCTCCGCCTAAAGCAAAGGTATAATGATCAACTACGTTAAAGCCCGGCTTGTTGAATATCTTTGCCAAATGAGCCTCCGCCATAGCCATTCCCACAGCCATACCCATTCCAGCACCTAAAGGACCGGTAGTAGCTTCCACTCCAACGGTATGACCATATTCAGGATGCCCGGGTGTCAGGGAATCCATCTGACGAAAGCTTTTTAAATCATCAATAGTAAGTCCATAGCCAAACAAATGCAGCAGGGAATACAGCATAGCTGAGCCATGGCCACCAGAAAGAATAAATCTGTCCCGATTAGTCCATTTAGGATTCTTGGCATTGTGCTTCATATGCTTTCCCCACAGCTCATAGGCTATTGGCGCACAGCCCATTGGCAGTCCGGGATGACCAGATTTGGCCTTTTGAATCATTTCCGCAGCCAATATACGAATAGCATTAACGCTATTTTTCTCTACACTACTCAAAAAAATCACCTCTATTATTTTGCCGCAATTACATCAATTTCTACCAGCACATCCTTTGGCAGCCTGCTGACCTCTACACAAACCCGGGCCGGGCAGTTTTGCGTAAAATACTTACCATAAATCTCGTTAACCTTGCCAAAATTCCCCATATCGGTAATATACACTGTTGTCTTTACTACATCAGAAAGGCTGTACCCCGCCTCAGTAACAATAGCCTTTAGATTATCCAATACCTGTGTAGTCTGAGCCTCAATACCACCCTCTACTACAGCACCGGTAGCTGGCACCAGCGGAATCTGACCAGACACAAACAACAAACCGTCAGCTGTTTTTACCCCCTGTGAATAAGGACCGATAGCCCCTGGAGCATTGTTAGTTGCAATAATTTCATTCATAGTATTTACCTCCCAATATATTTATTATACATCATCCATCACGCTTCGCAGGTTGCTTTCCTCTTATTATACCCCCTTTGTCACTTCGTGACATTCCCCCCCAGGGGGACCAGGTTTATTGCACCACAACCTCTTTAGCTCTTGCCTCCCTTGGGGGAGGTGGTTGCATAGCAACCGGTGGGGGTATTTCCGCATTCCGAATTACGAATTATGCTTTAGGTCTGGGCGCAATCGTGCTGCCTCGCCTAAAAATACATGCTTTATCTCCCGTTGCTTTAACGGAGTATCCACCAGCAGCAGCACCCTGATACATCCCTTCATGGCACCCTCCACTGCCATCTGGCGGGCATCAAACAATGGCACCACATCAAAGCCGGGAAGCTGCCTGGCTCCAGAGGCAGGAAAGGCCGCGGTAACATCCTCCGTAGCGCTGAAAATCGCTGCACCAATATCCTCAGGTGACACATTATTTTGTTTCAGCATTTCTGTCACAACCTCCTGGGTCGCCGCAAAAATAGCTGCCTTTGTATTTTCCTTTATAGTAACAGCACCGCGTAATCCTCGCAATGCCATCCCCCCTTATTATTATAAAATATTAGCGAATACACGCCAAAGGTGATGTTCGTGTAAGGGTTGATAAAAGCCCGTATGCTTTCATCTGGCTTAATTTTGAATGTATAATTGGGAATTCAGATTTCCAAATTAGCTGCCCCACTCCTGTCTACCTTTACATACCCCCTTTGTCACTTCGTGACATTCCCCCCAGGGGGACCAGGTTTATTATGTCATGACCTTCTTTATCTCTTGCCTCCCCAGGGGGACCAGATTTATTACGTCATGACCTTCTTTACCTCTCGCCTCCCCAGGAGGACCGGGTTTATTATGTCATGACCTTCTTTATCTCTTGCCTCCCTAGGGGGACCAGGTTTATTATGTCATGACCTTCTTTATCTCTTGCCTCCCCAGGGGGACCAGGTTTATTATGTCATGACCTTCTTTACCTCTCGCCTCCCCAGGGGGACCAGGTTTATTATGTCATGACCTTCTTTATCTCTTGCCTCCCTAGGGGGAGGTGGTTGCATAGCAACCGGTGGGGGTAATTCTACATTATCTCAGCTTGATAATATCTCGACACCCGTTTCAGTCACGTACACCGTTTTTTCCCACTGGGCCGACAAGGACCCATCCTTGGTCCGCACTGTCCAGCCATCCTTTTTATCCACTGTTACCTTATATCGTCCTTGATTAATCATCGGTTCAACTGTCAGCACCATCCCTGGAACCAGCAGCATACCAGTGCCAGGCTGACCTACATGAGGCACAAAGGGTTCTTCATGAAAATCGTTACCTACACCGTGACCGCCTAGCTCTGTAACCACTGAATATCCATTGGCCTTGGCATGAGCATTTACTGCTGCCCCAATATCACCAAGCCACCCCCAGGGCTTTATTGCCTCAATCCCCAGTTCCATACATTCTTTAGCTACCCGCACCAGCTTTTCAGCCTCCGGTGTGGTTTTTCCACCAACAATAAACATGCGGGAGGCATCAGCATA
The DNA here is from genome assembly GCA_017475925.1 of Anaerovibrio sp. Lineage (GTDB taxonomy): Bacteria > Bacillota > Negativicutes > Selenomonadales > Selenomonadaceae > Anaerovibrio. The sequence goes on from JAFVER010000022.1 coordinate 4,161, forward strand.
ATACCCATCTAAAATCGTTGTTATATCAATGTTTACAATATCCCCCTCCTTCAATATTGTTTTCGGAGAAGGAATACCATGACAGACTACATCATTTAAAGAGATACAAATGCTCTTAGGAAAGCCCTCATAATCCAAGCAGGCCGGAATACCACCATGCCCCTCAATAAACTCCCTTACAGCCTTGTCTATAGCTGCCGTATTCTGACCAATCTCCACCATACCTCCAGCCAAGTCCAAAGCAGCGTCGTTTATTACACCACTCTTTCTTATACCTTCAATATCTGCTGGTGTTTTTATGATATGATGTGGTGGCTTAACCTGAGATTTAAAAACATCATACCTTATGCTATCAATACGTTCATCAAATTCCAGGTGGCATTTTTTGTATTTAAGGCCACTGCCACACCAGCATGGATCATTTCTGTTCATAAAAAAGAATGCTTCCTTTCTGTATTATCTTGCTTTCTTTTAAACCTACCCTTAATTTAAACACAGTCAACTTTTTGTTGCAAGTTTTTTTATTCATCACATTATGGCATGTTGACCACATATAACTTCCATTAATATTGACATTGATAACTATGGGTATTAGAATTAAAAGGCGGATTTTTCGCACTAATCTAATTATGAAGGGAACATTTAGCGCAGTTGGATTCGAACTCATATTTAAAAACTACGGATAAGCTTTTATTCATTTTTTACGGTTTTTGTACGCTGCTCCTGGTTTCTGTGCTTTGGACTATCAGAGAGGACGTACAGGGAATACCGGTACTTAATTATCACCAGATTAATCCTGTTGATGTAAATGCACTGACGGTTCCACCGGAGGATTTTGCTGCCCAAATGCAATACCTGCACGATAACGGCTATGAAACAATTTCTCCTGAAGAGCTGAACGAGTTCCTTGTCAGTGGGAAGGAGCTTCCTCCAAGGCCTGTTTTGATTACCTTTGATGATGGCTATGAGGATAACTACACCTATGCGTATCCTATATTAAAGCAATATAATATGAAGGCAACTATTTTTCTGGTGTCTGATTTTATGAACCGTTTTGACAATTATCTTACCTGGCAGCAGGTTTATGATATGAGTGAAAACAATATTTATATGGGCAGCCATACCCTAAGTCACTTTGAGCTGCCATCCCTTTCCACTGCTGAATTAGAGCAGCAGGTTGTGGGAGGAAAGCTGGCTGTGGAGTGGCATACCTTCAAATTTTGTGAATATATTGCCTATCCATGTGGTTATTTTAATGACCAGGTGTTATCCGAAGTAAAGAAAACAAATTATAAGGGTGGCTTCACAGTCTTTTTCGACTATGTCCGTGCCGGTGATGATCCATATACCCTGAACCGTATCCCCATATACCGCACAGCTACCATGCCACTGCCCCGCTTTTGGCTGAGGCTCCACGCTGCTCCTATAGTAGGTCGACTGGAGAGGTTACAGACCTGGATTGGCGACATGGGCTATACCGGCTTAGCCAGCTTCATTCCTATTCCTTGATTTTCGGCAGGTGATTATCAATGGCCAATATTATTTCATACATCGCACTGTTCTCCATAATCGGACTTTTCTTTTTCGCCATGAAACGGATAATGCAGCGCGACAATTTTATCAATGATTTAATTCTTGGTTATTATGACCGCCAAACCATATCCAAGGATGAATTAATAGATAAAATTTATGATTACGCCTGCAGGGATTTTCGGCTAAAAAAAATTGTAAAGGAACAACAGGCAACAAAAGAGGATTTTGCCAATATATTTGAAAAGCTGATTTACTGGGGTAATTTCAAAAAACGCAAACGATATATTCCCATAAATTCCTTTTTCTTCTATGGCTCCCTCAGCTATTTACTAAAGAATAAGGATACAGATGCCAAAGCATTAACAAAAAAAATGATGAACTACTTCCACATATAAAATAGCTGGTGCAAACTTAATGCACCAGCTATTTTATACATTACTTATCCTCCATCCTATGCTGATATTTCTTTATATCACCCTTTAGGAAATCAATATCTATTTCAAAGCCCGCCTGCTTGCCTGGTTCTCCCTTTATGGCCCGATCATAATTATAGCTTTTATTTATGACTACCTCATCCTTTAGCTTATCACTGTTTCTAATGACAATATTCCTAAAGGCTGTTACGTATTCGCCCTCCATTTTTTCCACATATAGCTCATCCTTCAGCTTGCGGATTTCTGCTTCGTATTCAGTAGCCGGACGAAACTCCTCCAAGGCCCTCTGATAATCGTTATAGCCCTCATCCCGTTTTACGTGTCCCTCTTCCAGATTCTCCTTGGCTATCAAATCTCCCACAACAGGGAACTTTACCTTAACATAATCCAATACCTCCTTGGAATGAGCCAGGGATTTCATTTCCTCCTCTAATTCCTCGATTTCTTTGTCACGCTTTTTCACTTCCGCCTGAAGTGTCTTTAGTCCATCCTCCTTTTCTCTAAGCTTGTCCCGGTTATCAACCTTTACATAGATAACTCCCATTATGCAAAGCAATCCAAAGACTCCAGCAACAATCATCGGTAACAAACTATCCATTTTGCAAAACCTCTCTTTAAATTATAAAAAAAACCTCAGTCACACTGAGGCTTAACTTCTCTATATGGTGGAGACGAGGAGAATCGAACTCCTGACCCCCTGCTTGCAAGGCAGGTGCTCTCCCAGCTGAGCTACGCCCCCATTCACGAGCTATATTATATGAAAAATTCAATTCTCTGTCAACAAATTTCTACCATACTTTTTAACAATAAAAGAGCCCTATTCAGTGGGATTTTTAACTTCTATTAACATAGAGTGACTATTTGGCAGCATACATACCGCTCAGTCAGCTCAGGCTAAATCTCAGAGGAATTCATAGCCACAGAGCTACCTTGGGCAGACTCGCCACTTACCTGGGCCAACAAACTAACTGCACCTATATCCAGACCTGTAAGCTTGCCAACCTCCTCTGGCTGAAACCCAGCCAGCAGGAGCTTTTTGGCAATAATGGTGGCTTCTTCAACAGACAAGGTCCCGGCAGGAACAGCCATCTCCCCACTCTCTGGATTGGTGACCTCATTGGCTAAATACTTTTGAACAGCCTCATCCTCGTCAGCCGCCGCCAGGTCCATCCCATTATCATCTAACGAGTCAGCTACAGCGGGCGTCTCCTTCTCAGATGGCACCATAAAATCAACATGTCCAATATCAGCCCCTGCCCCATTCTCAAACACTGCCTCCGTTGAGTTATAGGCATCTGACAATACCTCTTCAAAGGACTCATGCGATGTAGTTGATGGTTCATTATCCAAAAAATCCTCTTTCTCCGACAAATCCCCTGTCTTCAACTCATCTGACTGTGCAAACTCATCACCTGAACCCGACACATATTCATCCTGGGAAACAGCATCAGTATCATTATCATAATCATCTACGCCCAATTGATTTTGAGCAGCCTCCAAAGCCATGGAGGCCTCACGAATAGCTTCCAGGGCCTTTAGCTGAGCAGCCGTCATGCTGTTGCTACTGTTGCTGTCCTCTACAGGATGGGAAATACTGTCCACAGTTGCTATTCCACGCCTGGATGGTTCATCAAGCCGCAAACTCTCAGCCTCACCAATGCGTCGCTCCAAAATGTCAGTTTTATAATCAGCTTCCCGAAGCAATTTTTCCAAATGGTCAATATGCCCCGCCATACGACCGATTATCTCATCGGCGGACTGTTCCAACTCACGGCGCAGCTTATCTGCAGATATCTCCAGGGCCTCAACGTCTTCATCTGCCTTTTGCATTTGCCGACGCGCCAAAAGTACAATGACCGCCCCCACGATAATTATAAACCCTAAAATCTCTGTGGTCATCAAAAACTCCCGCTAAAAACTAATATCTATGTTATGCCCACGATACTGGTCCACTGCCATTTTTACTGGCTCAATCTCCTGATTTTCTTCCTCGGACTCTGGTGCTGCCTGACGCTTTCTGCCGCGGTATCCACCCTTGCCCCGTTCCTCATCAGGATTTTCTCTAATCTTTTGGCCTTCGGCCTCTTCCTTACTTCGTACCTGTTTCTGAATCCGTTCCTGTTGCTCCTGGTCCTTCAACGCCTGATTGTCGTGAACCAAGGCACCATGCTGATTGATATTATGCTGTACCTGCCCTACATCTGTGGCCTGTGGCACAGCCATTCTGATATTCATTGGGCTAAAATCCATACAAACAGCCCCTTTCTCTTATCAATAAACACCAATCTTTATAAAATCGTCCTCTACATATTGTGTACAGTGACTTTCCTCTACCTGAACATTTTTTAGAATAGAATTTATACTTAGTCGCGTACCTGGATACATTGTATCCTTTACCCGAATCTTCCCCTTTTTCATTTTTTGAAGCTCAGCATCCAATTCCTTTAGGGTTCGTTCATTACGCTCAACAGTACCAGCCAACGGGAACTGAGACCGAATAAGTGCATTTATTCGCTCAGCCTTATCCTCCGGCATCTGGCTTATATCAATCTTCCCCAGGGTGTTTACCATTTTCGTTACCTGTTCCAGACGTTTTTTTGCTTCATTGTATTCCTTTAGCACCGTCTGATACTTCTTTTGAATCATGGGATTGACTCCTACAGTGAGTCTTGTAATAACATTCATGGTATTACCAATGGTATTAGCCCTTATTTCTTCTCCTGCCGCCATGAACCCACCGTTTATCAGGCCTTTCTTCCCCTCAACAGCCAGGATGTGACCGGCTCTTACAGTAGAGTGCATAGCTACATCGCTAATCTCCACATTTCCGCCTGCCTCGATATCTGCATTTTCCACAAAGGTAGCCTGAAAATCCTCCTCTGCCCGGATGGCTCCCCGATTCATTCCCTGAACGCCACCCTTTATGTATACATTGCGGCCTGAAACCTCTGCACCACTTACCATGCCATTGATTTCTATATCTCCGGTGGCTTTTAAAACAAAGCCTTCCTGCACATTTCCACCCACAGTAACACTGCCCACAAAATCAATGTTACCGGTTGCCAATCCCACATCTCCCTTAATGTCAAGATGTGGGTCAACGCTTATCTTGGTACCATTATCCACAATCTGACCATCAATCTCTGAAACCACAAAATTTTCATCCTTGATGGTTGTATTTTTCCCACTGGGCACCGGCTTTGGTTTTCCTGGCTTTTGACGGACAGGCGCTCCATGCAGATTTGTCCCAGGGGTGCCAGTGGTATGAGGAATTCTTTCTGCCAAAACCTGCCCCTTTTTGGCAAGGATAAAGTAATTAAGGTCCTTATAGTGCATCCGGTCATGTTCATCGATAACCGGGCGCCCTTTTATCCCCATATCAAAATTTCGGACTATCTTTGCATCTGTACCATTCTCTGGTGGAACACCTCTGGCCACCTTGGTAAGCTTTCCGGTCCTGGCCGCCTCTGCCACTGCCTCCTGATCAATGCCAAAAACAATGTTCTTTTGAGCCAGCGCTTCTAATATCATTTCCTTGGAAGGAATTGACTCCCCGTCCTTAATATCAAACCGGGCCAAAGCCTCCATTTTATCTCTGGAAACGTCAATTGACACCTTGCCGTATACCAATTTTTCGTTGATTTGCTCCTGAGTCATCTGCACCGATACATTGGAGCCCGCTCTGTCCTCAGAAAAATTAGGTGGAAGAACAAAGTGCTCAGAAATTTTTGTAGGAACACCGGAGGACTCCCTTATAAGCCGCGACAAAAGCTCCAGGTCATAGTCATCCACGCTGTATTCCTTCAAAAGAAGTCGCATATCTGACAACTCAAATTGTATGCCAGGCTCATCAGAAGCATAAACTGTCAAATAAACACCATCATTACGAAATTCAACTAAATAACCAGACTCTTTATTTCCTACATTAGGAACTGATAATTTTTCTTCGCCCATAAACAGCCCTCCCCAGGTCATCCCACCCCACATGAGACAACCACAAAATGCCGCCCTGCATTTTGATAAATGACTTGCCTAACCATCAATATTCCATATTTTCACTGACTAAAAATCCCCGCAGCTTAAATATGGCCTTTGTATGTAACTGGCAAATCCTTGCTTCGGACAAATGCAAAACCTGACTTATTTCCTTCATGGTAAGCTCCTCATGATAATACAAGGATACCACCAAGCGCTCCTTTTCCGAAAGCTTATCTATTGCTTTTGCCAGTGTTTCCTTCACTTCTACTGTTTCCAAGCTTCTGGTTGGATCATTGGCAGTTGTAACCGCCGTCTCTGACTTTATATATTCACCCAAAGGGATAATGGTAGACGCACTGACCTGCTGCTCCAGGGAATATAACTGCTCTACTGTTATCTCCAGCTCATTGGCCAGTTCATCATCGGTTGGTGTCCGCCCCAGGGTTCCTTCCAAATTAATAACTGCTGCTTCATATTTTTTTATTTTTTGCCGCAAAGAAACAGATATCCAATCCCGGGACCGAAGATCGTCCTTCATTGCCCCACTTATCCGAATTCCGGCATAAGTCTCAAACTTGTTTCCTCTGTTATAATCATATCTGTCAATCGCGTCCATTAAACCAAAATAGCCGCTGACCTTTAAGTCATCGGTATCTACGTGATTAGGCAAACTTATTGCCAGCCGCCCTGCTATTGTATTTACTAAAGGGAGATAATGCTCTACTAACCTATTTCTTATTTCAATGTCCTTATTTCGACTATATAATGTCCACAAATTCTGTACTTCCTCAGGACTTAACTGCATATCTGGCAACTTATCTCACCTACCTTATGTACCTATATCTTTAACATGAACAGCTGCACACCACAGTCCTAAAACAATATCCGTACATACACAAGCAACGCTTTTGTATATCAATGTCACCGCCGCTTATCATGTATGAGCAGCTGCCAATGTCTTCACTACTCTCCCTGTTCGCTGGCCACATGCCTTAGAGCATCTGCCTGCAAAGGTACAAACCCATCGCCTGCTTCAGCTTCCGTCCCTTCCTCAGTCACAGCTTGTTCTTCCTCATTAGCTGAAATCTCATCATCCACAGCTTCATCCTCTTCATCATCAGATTTTTTCAAGGACTCCTCCATGTCATGAATAATCGATGCATAACCCAAGCGATCAAAAAGAGTTATGCCAAGATAAACTATTAAACCGGAAACTATAAAGCTACAAAATGCCCGACCCAGCACTATCTGAACCCGAGCATCTGATAACAGTCCTGCGACTATAGCAGTCAACGCTGCTATAGCCGCAAAAACTAAAGCTACACCTAGCTTAAACACATCAATCACCAACTAAATTTCCTTTTCACCCTTATCAATGGTCTTAACAACATAGACACCAGTTGATAAATCGATGGATACTGTGCGACCGTAGTTCCCGCCTGTATCCTCCCCGACAACAGGAATCCCCAAGCCGGAAAGAACTTCCTTGGCAGCAGCCGCATTTCTTTGTCCAACACGCATAATATCCGTTGCATTGGCAAAGGCAAACATCTGGGCTCCTCCGGCAATCTTTGCCACCAGTCTTCCACGAGATGCCCCCAGCTTAAGAACCTGGTCGAGCATATCAGGAATACCAGTATCTGCAAATTTTGCCCTATTTTCATTAGCCCTGGACTGAGTACTATCTGGCAACATTATATGGAGCAATCCACCCACTTTTAACTGTGGATCATAAAGGGATATACCAATACAAGAACCAAGTCCATAACTAATCAATGTTGCTGGAGCCTTGCCAACCTTCAAGTCGGCCATTCCAACCTTAACTAATTCTGGCATATCATCCAACTCCTACTGCAGATAGTATTGTCTCTAAAGAACCTGGATCAGGTACAAGGAAGAAATGCCCCTTTATACCTTCATCATCAGTTTTAAATTCAGTCTCAATAACCAAAGCATGATCACCCATCTGACCAAGCTGTATCAATACTACACTCAAAATAGCTCCCGCCATATCCATAGCCAGTGCCGGTATAGATGGCAGCAATGAGATATTTGTGAAGTTAAACAAGGCATTCAGATACGCACCAGAGAGAATATTTCCGATTTCCATCAAAGCAGACTCATCCAAGAAATCCAACTTCTGCGTATCTCCACGCTTCTTTCCCATGAGCATATCTACCAGGTAAAAGGCACTCTCTTTAGGCAACAAAAACAATATGTTGCTAGGTGCCTTACCATATACTCTAAGGAATACACCGACTACCATAACATCAGGTCCACCAACCAAATCAGGAACATCACCAAGAGGAACTATGGATACTCTTGGAACATTCATGTCTATACGCTTGTTTATAATCTGGGACAAGGCCGTTGCCGAATTACCGGCACCAACATTTCCTATTTCCCGTAGCGCATCCATCTGGGTCGCAGACAAGCTTGCAACATCATCTGACATATCTTCACCCCATCCTGAAATTATTCTTCACCGGTCAAACCAATAATTTCATTGATATTCAGCTGTATAATCAGTCTTCCATCAACCTTACCGATACCAGAAATAAACCTTGCAGCTGCATCATTACCAGTTACAGCCCTGGTAGAATCTATATCGTTGGCATCAATAGTCCTAACCTCAGTTACTGCATCAACCAGCATACCTACAGAAACCTCATCAAACTGCACAATGACTATTCTGGTATTTGCTGTATAAGGTGTGTCCTCCAGCCCCAGCCGACGTTTCAAATCAATTACCGGTAAAACACTACCGCGAAGGTTTATAACGCCTTTTATAAATTCAGGAGCAAATGGAACTCTTGTTATATCAGTCAAGCCCTTAATTTCCTGAACATTCAAAATACTAAACCCATATTCCTCATTTCTAAGCTTAAAGGCAACAACCTGAACCTCACCATCAGATACTACCTGTTCGTCTGTGTTAGCCATTTTACAACCCCCCTCTGATTACAATAATGCACTTACATCCAGGATCATAGCAACATGACCATCACCCAGAACAGTAGCGCCAGCCAGCATCTTCAAACCAGACAGGAGCTTGCCAAGTGTCTTGATAACGATTTCCTGCTGACCAATAAGGTTATCGACCACAATACCAATCTTATGGTCACCGACATGAACAACAACAACAAATATATCTTCCTCACCAGTCTCTTCACCCTTAGGTACACTAAGTATTTCTCCAAGACGGGCAATAGGAATTATTTGTCCACGAAGTACAATGACCTCTTTATTCTGTACAGTCTTAATATCATCTGGAGTGATATTAATGGTACTGTCAATGGAGCCAAGTGGAATGGCATACATTTCGTCCTGAACCTTAACAAGCATTGCCTGAATAATAGCCAGAGTCAACGGCAGCTTGATTTTAAATACAGAGCCCTCATCTATCTTTGTCTCCACGTCAACATGTCCGCCCAGGGACTCAATCTTGCTGCGTACAACGTCCATGCCTACACCACGGCCGGATACATCTGTAATAACCTCTGCAGTGGAGAAGCCTGGCAGGAATATAAGCCGTACTGCATCAGCATCCGGCAGGGCATCAGCCTCATCACGACTGATCATACCCTTCTCAACAGCCTTGTTGCGAATCTTATCAGCGTTTATTCCGCTGCCATCATCAGTAACCAGAATAACAACATTGTTGCCTTCGTGGCGAGCAATAAGTCCTACCTCACCGGTACGTGGCTTGCCCTTTGCTTCACGTTCATCCGGATGCTCAACGCCATGGTCAAGGGAATTACGAAGGAGATGCATCAACGGATCGCCAATTTCATCAATAACGGTACGGTCCAGTTCTGTTTCCTCACCCTCAATGGTAAGGTTAATATCCTTGTTAAGCTCCTTAGCCAGGTCACGAACCATACGAGGGAAGCGGTTAAATACCTGACTGACAGGCACCATTCGAACCTTCATAACTACAGACTGCAGGTCGGTGGTTACTCTGTCCATCTGCTCCAGGGTTTCTGTAAGCTCGGTAAGACGATGTGTCATACCAATCTGCTCCAAGCGAACCTTATTGGTAACAAGCTCTCCAACCAGATTCATCAATGTATCAAGCTTTTCAATATCTACACGAACTGACTGGCCACCCACATGAACCTTCTTGGCATCCTTCTTATCAGCAGCTGGAGCAGGCTTGTTATCCTTCTTGTGGTCAACTTTTTCCGGTGCAGCCGCCTTAGGAGCTTCCTCCACCGGTGCCGGGGCTGCTTCAGGTGCTTCCCCACCAACAGCTGGGCTATCAAGATCAGTTATTTCAGTTACAACAACCTTGGAAATTTCGGAAATAGCTGCTACAGCATTTTCCACAGTCTTGGCATCCGAATCAGTCACTATTGCCACATCAAAGCTGTGGTCAAACTTCTCCTGTTCCAAGTCCTCAGCAGGAGGAACGGATTTTATAACATCACTTATATCATCAAGTGCATTCATAACCATATAAGAACGTGCCGACTTCAGAAGGCAGCTCTCGGCAATTTCCACGTGAATGAGATAAGGTACCAGGCCACTGGTCTTTGCTTCCTTCATCACTGCCCGGTCTGTGTCATTCAGGGCAAAGGCTGTACCACCAGCTGCCGGAGCGTCTGCAGCAGACGCTGGTGCATCCGTAGCTGGTGCTCCAGCATCCGGTGACTCACCCTTGGCGATAGCATTTACCTGACGAACAAGGTCAGATACATCAACCAAATCCTCAGACTCACCACTACCGATGTTTTCAACCATTTCCTGCAAGGTATCTACGCACTTAAAAATTACATCTATAATTTCAGAGCTAACCTTCAGCTGTTCCTTACGGAGCATATCCAGCAAATTTTCCATATCATGGGTAAGTTCCGCTGTTTTGGTATACCCCATTGTGGCAGACATGCCCTTCAACGTATGCGCGTTGCGGAAGATTTCATTTAATACGGACAAATCCTCCGGATCATTTTCCAGACTTAGCAGGCCATCATTCAACGACTGCAAATGTTCCCGCGACTCGTCCAAAAACATTTCCATGTACTGATTTGTTTCCATTTCTATTCCCCCTGATTAGCTTATTTTCCAACTGCATTCACGATTGCGTCTGCCACCTGCTGAACCGGTAAAATCTCATCAGCTATGCCAGCATCCACAACGGCCTTCGGCATACCATACACCACGCATGTTTCCTCAGCCTCTGCTATGATGTACCCTCCGGCCTGTTTTATTTTCTTCATACCAGCAGCGCCATCGCATCCCATGCCTGTCAATATAACTGACACTACATCAGCCCCATATTTAACTACTGAGTCAAACATGATATCCACCGCTGGTCGATGTGCTGCCAGAGGTGGACTCTGATTAAGTGAAATTACTCTTTGAGAGCCACTGCCCGTAATCTCCAGATGATAGTCACCAGGAGCTATATATACATACCCCGGTAAAATTGGCTCACCATCCTCAGCCTCCTTGACCTTTACCTGTGAAACATAATCTAATCGGTCCGCTAAGGATTTTGTAAAGCCCGCCGGCATATGTTGTACTATAACCATGCCACACGGCATATCCGCCGGTAGCTTTGGAACGACATATTGCAAAGCCTTAGGGCCTCCTGTTGAAGTCCCCAAAACCACCAGCTTGTCCTTGCTAAGACCAGAAGATACTCTGACCTTTGCCTCCCGCATCTTTAAATAAGGGTTTTCCCGTTTAGCAAACTTATCAGCTATCCCCTTATGCTGAAATCTTGCTGAAGCAGGCGGCACCACCTCAACGGTGGGCTTAGTCCCCCGAATACGGTCTATCAAGCTGGTAGAAGCCCTGCTTTGACTGCCGGATATATTATAGCCCTTTTTCTCTAGTATATTTATTCGCTTTAAATTCCCTGCTTCCTGCTTTTTTTCAAGAATATTATTATTTATTATAAATTTCTTTACATTTGCCTTGGCAACATGGCGACCTTTTTCCAAGATTTCATCAGCAATATCGTCAATTTTTGATATAGAGCCCCCTGCCTTGCACATAAAATCCACAGCCCCAAGCGAAAGAGCTTTAATGGTTTCATCTGCATCCTTCTTGGTAAGACTGCTGAACATCAAAACAGGTGTTGGACAGTCCTGCATAATTTTTTCCAAGGATTTTAATCCATCCATTACAGGCATGTTTACATCCATTGTCACCAAATCAGGCTTGTGTTTAATAACCAAATCATAGGCTTCCTGACCATTTGCGGCGGTTCCTGCCACCTCAAAATCCGGGGCCTTTGCAAATAAATCAAATAAAACCTTTCGCATAAAGGAAGAATCATCTACTATAACAACCCGAATCATGGCTACCCCTCCTCACAAATCGTCAATTCCCTTGGCCAATCCGTCACGCTGCAGGCAAAAAATAAGCTTTACCAGCTTATCCTGTACCTTACGATTTACCGAAACATACTCTGCAGCTATTTGGTATTTTATTTCGCCGTTGACAGCCACTTCCACACATCTGACCACCTTACTCATAATCTGTACCAGACCAATATCCGGTACATTATCAAGCTCCACCGAAACCTTACTGCCCAAAGCCAGTGGCCTGTTAAGCAAAAAGCATATACCGCTGCCGCTTAAATCCTGAGTGGAGGTAATTATCATAGGTTCAATGGTGCCGTCAGACCTAATAGGTCTTACAACCACGGTCTGATTGGTTTTCACACGAACAAACTCCCGATATTGAATTTTCTGAACCCTAGCCGGCATATCCACATACCATACTGGGATATCATCCTCGCCCCCATCCCGGTAAGCTGTATTGAATTTATAAAAGCACCGTCCATCAAACACCTTGCATGAAATAACCGTTCCAGGCTCTACCGTAAGCTTGACATGATTTTCATCCACCGGCAAATCCAATACCAGAGTATGCCCCTTTATATCCTCCAGCATACTGGAATAAGCATGGTTATCCCCCGGAAGCGAAACCTCCATTAGCTGTCCCAATCTTAAAACTGCATTTCCTCTAACAAATACTGGCTTATTCAAAAACTCACCACTTCCGTTTTCCCTGCACTAACGGGGGACAAGGCTTCCTCTTTTCAGGAGGGAGGCCCATAGCGTTCAATGTCTACTGTTCAACTTCAAGGTCATCTTGTTTCACCCTGAGCCAACGGGCGCTAAGGCTCCCTCCTCTTTAGGTGGAAGATAAGCGCCCATAAGCTCAGGATTTACCCAACTAACATTCAGTAGGAGTTTGAAGCTCCCACTGAATAAGTCTCGTTTCACAGGACACTTTCACATAGGGCGTGTTGTCCAATCATCTTTGCCTTTTGGATATTTCCGCAATGCTCAGGATTAATTTGACTATTCTAAATAAAAAAGCTATGACCTGAATATTCTTTTCAAAAATCCTCGCCAGCCCAATTTTACTTTTTCCTGATGACCATTAAGCAGGCCCTTGGCTATGGATAAAATACAACGGGAAGATATGGACTCCGGATACCCGGCCATAACCGGTACCTGCTGTCTGACGGACTTTATCATCATTTGATCGTCATATATATACCCTAAACATTCTACAGAAATCTTCAAAAACCTTTCAGCGGTTCTAGATAATGTTCCTACAACCTCACGAATTTCCGGTTCGTCAATTACACGATTTACAATGAGCTTTAGATTTGGATTATCTGAAATACTGCTGTAGCCCTTCATAACAGCATAGGCATCCGTCAGGGCCGTAGGCTCCGGCGTAGTTATCAGCAGCACCTCATCAGCCGCAGAAATAAAATCGAGGACATTGCCACCAATCCCCGCCCCTGTATCGATTAAAATAATATCTGCCCACTCTTCACAGCCTGCTAATTTTCTAAAAAGTATATCCCGTTCCGTTGATGTAAGCTCCATAGCATGCTCCATCCCTGAGCCACCGGAAATGTAGCTTACCCCATAGGGACCTCTTAACAGAACATCCTCCAGGGCCACATCTGACTCCAAAAGGGACATGAGATTTATTCTTGAGGTAGTGCCCAGCAATATATCTACATTGGCCATGCCCATATCAGCATCAATAATTATTACCCGCTTTCCCATATTGCCCAGGGCTATTGCAAGATTTACTGTAAGATTTGTCTTACCTACTCCACCCTTGCCACTGGTTATAGCTATGGTTCTGGGCCCCCTGTTTGCTGACAATTTTTCTGGCTTTGAATTTTCCTGTATATTGTTTGATTTATTATCAGATCTTGGATGTTTATCCTCAATCATTCTTCGCAGTCTTGCTGCCTGATCATTCATATCAATCTACCTCAGAAGCATTTCTGCCAATTTGCCGAAGCTGGCAGGTATTATGTCATCAGGAACTCTCTGCCCGGTTGTCAAATAAGACAGGGCAATTTTTCTTTTATACAAAAGGTTCAGCAAAATACCTAAAGAACTGGTCTCATCAGTTTTTGTAAAAATAATCCTGTCTGGAGCACATACTGAGAACCGCTTTAAAATTTCCTCAGCATCACGGTTTTTGGTAGTAGCACTAAGTACCAGATGCTTCTCTATTTCAAAATCCACTGTTAGCAGGTCACAAAGCTCCTTAACCTGAAACTCGTTAAACTGACTGCGGCCAGCGGTGTCGATAAGAATAAGCTTTTTATCTGAATGCTTTTTGATAGCCTGCTGCAATGCCTCAGAAGAAATCACGACCTCCAATGGCAGCCCCATGATATTTGCATAGGTCTGCAGCTGCTCCTTTGCTGCTATGCGATATGTATCCGCCGTAATAACAGCTGCGCTTACTGCATTATCCAACACAAACTTTGCGGCAATTTTGGCAAGGGTAGTAGTCTTTCCTACTCACGTAGGGCCAATAAGTGCCACAATTTTAGGCTTGTCTGAGAAAAGAGTGATGCCAGTTGCCACCCGAACTGTACGTTTAAGGTATTTCTCCAAGATTTTATGAGCCTTATCTGATTCCTTGCTTACAAGTATCTCAGCTCCCGTAAGCTTACGAACCATATCCTCAACTATTTTATCCTCCACATCGCAGTCCAGCATAGCCTGCTGAAGAGTTATTTCCTCAGGCTTATTTGTATCACTGCTCATGCGGACTAAGGCTTCCTTCATTTCATCCAGCTCATTTTGCAGGGACTGGATTTTTTCCTGATCAACCTCTGCCTGCTTTTCGGCCTGGGCCTTAGCCTCAGTAAGCTGCTCTTCTTTTTTTATAAGCTCCGCATTTTTTTCAGCCAATGTCTTTGCATCCTCAGCCGCCTTGACTTTAGCTGCACTATCATCAGCTACCTCTTTATTTGCAGCAACATTTTTAGTTACAACACTATTAGTATTATCTACGTTTTCATTATTATTTGTTTTTGTAGCATTTAAGGCACTTAGATCCGACAAGGTATTTTCTACTATCGGCTCAGTTGCCGTATGTTCCATAGGCTTTATTATACGCGGTGCCCGTATTGTATTTTCTCCGTTAGGCGATGCACCACGATCTCCCTCTAGGCTGGCTTCACCTAATGTATTCCCTTCGCTGGCTTCCTTAATTCTTTCCAATGAAGACAATATATCACTGAAGGTATGCATACTCTGGCCATGACCGGCATCGTATTGATTCGCCCGGTTCTGGGCTTCATCTACACTTTGCTGAGTTCCAGCCGTCTGATACTGACTGGCAGCTGTTCGCGGCGAAATCACCGAAGGTATTACTACCTCATCCTGTCCCCCATCTGACACTGGTGGTTGTGAGGCTGTATGATCAGCCGGAATCTCATGCTGGCTCTGAATTGTACCTGTATTTTGCTTTCTTACTCGGCCACGCCGACCTGTAGCTTTAACAGGACGTTGCTGCGGAACCTCCTCCACTGCCACAATAACCTCAAAGATTTCTTTAGCGCCGATGCCAAATAGTCCGCCTTCTTTTTTTCTGCTTTGATGTAACAGCATAGCATCCGGCCCTAATTCAGCCTTGGCATTTGCCATGGCCTCCTTAAAGGAAGGCGCCCTGAATGTCTTTACAATCACTTAAATCTTCACCACCCCAATAATCTGCAGCTCAACACTCTGTTCAATCTCAGCATGCGAAAGCACAATAATTCCAGGTACCGAACGCTCCACCAGCTTTCGGAAATACAACCGCACTGTCGGACTTGTGAGAATAATCGGCTGATAACCCATATCGGTAAGCTTCTGGAGCTCTCCACCAAGGGATGTGATAATTTTCTGCATTGTATCCGGGTCCATGCTTACATAAGAGCCTCGATCCGTCCGTTGTACCGCACCAGCAATGCGGTTTTCAATGGTTGGATCCAAAGTAATACACGTAAGCTGATTATTCTGAGTATATTGCTGAGTAATCTGTCTGGACAAAGCATGTCTTACATATTCTGTTAAAATTTCAGTGTCCTTGGTGGCCCGGGCATAATCTGCCAAAACCTCCAAAATAGTAGCCATATCCCTGATGGATACACGTTCCCGCAGGAGATTTGCCAATACCTTTTGAATTTCACCTACATTCATCAGGTCAGGGATAATCTCATCCACAAGGGAAGAATTGGTCTTCCGGGCATTGTCAACCAGATTCTGAGTTTCCTGACGACCGAGGATTTCATCAGCATGAGCCTTAATGACCTCAGTAAGGTGAGTTGCCAAAACTGATACTGCATCAACCACGGTATAGCCATTTAGCTCTGCCTGTTCACGGGAAGCCTCAGGAATCCACAGGGCTGGTAAGCCAAAGGCAGGCTCTGTTGTTTCAATACCCTGAATCTCCTCAAATACTGTTCCTGAATTCATTGCCAGAAAATGGTCTAAAAGCAGCTCCCCCTTGGCGATTTCGATGCCCTTCAGCTTTATAATATAGGCATTTGGCTTTATTTGAATATTATCACGAATACGAATTGTCGGTACAACAAGCCCCAGCTCCAAAGCACATTGGCGCCTTATCATTACAATACGATCCAGCAAATCGCCCCCCTGCCCTGTATCTACAAGGGGAATAAGGCTATATCCAATTTCCAGCTCCATAGGATCAACCTGAAGCAATGAAACAATATTCTCTGGCTTGGTAGCCTCTGTTTTGCTCTTTTCCTTTTTCTGAACGGTGGCAGTTTCCTCTACAGCCTTTTCCTTGCGGGTCTTGCTGTAGCCAATATAACCACATACTGCCGCCAAAACACTGAATGGAAGGCCTGGCAGGCCAGGAACTAGGGCCAATGCCAGGAGAACACCGGCAGCTATAAGAAATACTCTGGCATTTCTTCCAAGCTGTGATACCAAATCATATCCCAAATTGCTCTCTGAAGCTGCTCTGGTAACTATAATACCAGTAGCCGTGGATATCAAAAGGGCCGGAATCTGGTTTACCAGGCCCTCACCTACCGTAAGGAGAGTATAGTTGGACAACGCCTGAGTTACCGTTAAATTTCTCTGTACCATACCGATGACAAAGCCACCAGTAATGTTTATCAAAATGATGATGATAGCTGCAATGGCATCACCCTTTACGAACTTACTGGCACCATCCATGGCCCCGTAAAAGTCAGCTTCGCGCTGAATTTTCATACGCCGTTCGCTGGCTTCCGCATCAGTTATGGCACCCTGATTCAAATCTGCATCAATGGACATCTGCTTACCTGGCATTGCATCCAATGTAAAACGGGCCGATACCTCAGCTACACGTTCAGCACCCTTTGTAATAACAATAAACTGAATGATAATAAGAATTATAAAAATTATAAAGCCTACTACTGCATTACCACCAACTACGAAATTACCAAAGGACATTATAACCTCACCGGCATAGCCCTCAAGGAGAATTAGTCGCGTTGATGAAACGTTCAGCGCCAACCTAAAAAGGGTGGTTATCAGCAACAAGGAAGGAAACACTGATAAATCCAGTGCCTCCACGTTATAGATTGCCGCCATAACAACCACCAAGGCCAATGTGATATTCATACACAAAAGCAAATCCAGCAGCATTGTAGGCAACGGAATAATCATCATTACAACGATGGTTACTATGCCTACAGCTACCAGAATATCACTATATTTTGTTATAAAACTGCCCTTTTCAGCAGACATATCAGAAGCAGCCATAGTATTCTCCTAACTATCAAGCATACTTATTTCTGTTTTTGTTCTTGAGCCTATAAACATATGCCAATACCTCAGCCACAGCCTTGTACAGCTCCTGAGGAATGACACCTCCCACCTCTACTGCGGCGTAAATCGCCCGAGCAAGAGGTTTATTCTCAACAATCGGAATCCGGCTTTCCCGGGCAAGCTCCTTGATTTTCTGTGCCACAAGATCCTGCCCCTTAGCCACTACTATAGGTGCTGACATACCAGATTCGTATTTCAGTGCCACAGCAAAATGGGTTGGGTTTGTTACGATTACATCCGCCTTCGGAACCTCCTGCATCATACGGGCCATAGCCATTTGACGCTGTTTCTGACGGATTTTACCCTTTATTTTCGGATCTCCTTCCTGCTGCTTAAACTCCTCTTTTACCTCCTGCTTTGACATCTTCAGATCCTGATTATTTTGCCATTTCTGATAGGCATAGTCCATTGCTGCCATTATCATGAAAACTCCAATAATCTTAAACGCCAAAGTAAATATGGAATCTGACATCTTGTTTAATCCAGCCATCAAATCCATATAAATCAGCTTTGGAATCTGAAAAATCTCATCAGATAAATAAGAAAAAACAAAATATCCAATGATAACAATTTTTATTAAGGACTTTACCAGC
This sequence comes from Anaerovibrio sp., assembly GCA_017475925.1. Lineage (GTDB taxonomy): Bacteria > Bacillota > Negativicutes > Selenomonadales > Selenomonadaceae > Anaerovibrio. Next base: position 22,815 of record JAFVER010000022.1, read on the forward strand.
TCAACCAAGGAACGCTTGGAAAACATCCGTTTGAAGCCACTAATAGGACTCAGCTTTCCCGGATTGAACTGCAGCTGCTCCGTAGTAAACATAAAGCCTACCTGAGCAATATTCATGGCCAGACCTATTATCATAATAAAAACCATCAATGGCATAGATGTTTTGGCCAAAAGGATTATCATGCCAATAAACATCTGCATGATACTTTCCTCGTTTATGTCAGCATTGAGATTACCAAATATATATGTGGAATAATTCATAATCTCGGCTATGGCATTGCCACCCAACAGCCGCAGGATTAAAAAGCCCACCAGTAAAACGAAGGCAGCGTTGACCTCCTGGCTTCGTCCAACCTGCCCCTTTTTCCTGGCATCAGCCTTTCGCTTGGCAGTTGGTTCCTCGGTTTTTTCGCCAGCAAACAGCTGAAGGTCAAGCTTGAAGAAATTAAATCTATATGGTTTATTGTATTGCTCGCAGGACGATGACAATATTTCCATAGATTTCATTGAACAGCACATCCAAAAACAATATATAGAAAGGAATTATCATTGCCAGCACAAATATGCCTACAATAATCTGCATAGGAATACCTACAACAAAGATATTTAACTGAGGCATGGTGCGGGCCAAAATTCCCAGGGAAACATTAGTAATTAAAATTGCAAAGGTTATCGGCAAAGCGATTTTTACACCAGTAACAAAAACACCGGCGGTAAAATCCGTTATCATCTCTGCCAAAGAGTTATCATAATGAAGTCCTACCAATGGAATAGCGTCAAAGCTACGTACAAGTGCAGCCAAAAGCATGTGATGACCATTTGTAGTCAAAAAAACTATCAGCATCAGATAATAAAGGAGGCTACCGATAAGCGGAGCCTGTTGGCCTGATGTGGGATCCATCTCATTTACTACTGCAAAGCCGGCCTGCATATCCATCATTTTGCCGGCGAAATTAACCGCCTGCATGGTTACATACGCCACAAAACCAATAAGCCACCCTACAAAAAGCTCAGATATTACATTTATAACATATCCTAAAAGGGATGGTGGAGCCTCAATTGCTGTATTTTGATCTACAACAGGAAACATCACCATTGTAATAGCAAATGCAAGCCCTGCCCGAAAATAAATCGGTATGTTCTGACTGCCATAAAATGGAGCAATTAGAAAAATCCCGCTTATCCTGGTCAGCATCAACAGGAAAACCGCAGCATGATTTTGCAGCAATTCATAAAAGTCCAACTAAATTACCTCATTATTTAATGTAAAGTGGCAAATTTACAAAGGTATTTGTAAAATACTCCACCATTATTCTGAGCATCCATGGGCCAAAAATCAGTATAGCCACAAATACCGCTACAATTTTTGGTATAAATGCCAAGGTCTGCTCCTGAATGGATGTTGTTGCCTGAAAAACACTGACCATAAGGCCAACCATCAATCCTAGCCCAAGCATTGGCGCAGATACCAAAAGGACGACCCGCAGGGCCTCCTGGGCCAATTGTATTACAAGATCTCCCGACACCTAATCACCCCTATTTAAAGCTGATTATCAGTGATTTAATCAGCAAATGCCATCCATCAACCAAAACAAACAGCAATATCTTAAACGGCAATGAAATCATTACCGGTGGCAGCATCATCATACCCATTGACATAAGGGTACTGGCTACTATCATGTCAATTACGATAAATGGTATATATATCATGAAGCCTATCTGAAAAGCCGTTTTCAACTCACTTATTACAAAGGCCGGAATAAGCGTAAAGGTAGATACCTCCTCCGGACCGTTTGGCCGTGGAGCGTCTGCCAGATTAACAAACATAGCCAAGTCTGCTTCCCTGGTCTGCCTAAACATAAACTCCCTCAAAGGCTCTACGGTATTGTTAATTGCCTCTTCCTGAGTAATCTGTCCTGCTAAATAGGGCTGCAAGCCATTTTCGTTGGCCTGACTCCAATATGGTGCCATTATATAAAAGGTCAAAAACAACGCCAATCCTATAATAACCATGTTTGGCGGACTAGTCTGAGTGGACATTGCATTACGCAAAAAACCAAGCACAACAACAATTCTGATAAAGGCAGTAGTCATTATCAAAATAGATGGTGCTATAGATAAAATTGTCAATACAGCCATCAGCTGCAGCGTAACTGCAACATCCTGGGGATTATCCGATGAGCCCACATCAATATTAACATTAGGTATAAGTGGTGCTGCAGAGGCATCACTTATACAACATAAAAATAAAAGCAGGCTCACTCCTATACAGAGCAGCCGCTGCAGCTTGGTCAAGCTTCACAACCCCTATCTTCTACGCTTTATACTGTCCTTTATAAACGAAGGCACCCTTTGTGTCAATTGGTCCAAGGTTGACAGCTGGGACGCAAAAATATTGTCATCCAATGGCTGTTCTATAGACTGACTGCGTAGCCGTTCGATTTCCTGCGGGTCAGTCACCTCGCCCAGCAGTGTTACCTGATGCTCTGTAACACCCAGCATAAGTATTTTTCCTGCCAACTCAACGACACAAACTGATTTATTGGGTCCTAATGGCAAATGCTCCATTATCTTGCCACCACTTGAGGTGGTGGTATTGGCAAACCTGCCGCCTAAAAATTTAGACGCAAAATATGCCATGACAACCACAAAGGCAAATACAGCCAAAAGGCTGATTAAATATGCCAATGTCGACCACCATGACATTTGAGAAGGTTGTGGATCGGTGTTTTCATAACCGGCCAAATAGCCACCGCCACCTGCCGAGTCAGCTGCCGCCAGACACTCCGGCGACAGCACCATCAACACCAATATAAAAATACATAGGACAGATGTCATGGAGCAGAAATGACTCCAGTTCTTCATCAGCCAACAGCTTTACGAACAGCTTCAAGAACACGATCTGCCTGGAATGGCTTTACAATGAAGTCACGGGCACCAGCCTGAATAGCTTCAATAACCATTGCCTGCTGACCCATAGCAGAACACATAACGATCTTTGCGTTTGGATCAACCTTTCGGATCTCCTTAACAGCACTTATACCGTCCATTTCTGGCATGGTAATATCCATAGTAGTAAGATCTGGCTTCAGCTCCTGATATTTTTCAAGTGCTTTCATGCCATTCTCGGCCTCACCTACAACCTCATAGCCGTTCTTGGACAGAATGTCCTTTACCATCATTCTCATGAATGCCGCATCATCTACTACTAAAACTCTAACTGCCATTTGTCATCTCTCCTCATTAATATTTTCATATTCTGAATTGAAATAATATCTACTCGAATAACTTTATTATATATTAAACATTTAAAATTAACAAGTACCACAATCGGTCTATTGATATAGAGGAAGAATAAGCTTGACCTCGTTATAGACTTTGTACTCGCTCCATCGGGCTGACTATTTCTGTAATACGGACACCGAAATTTTCATCAATAACAACTACTTCACCCTTAGCGGTGAGCTGTCCGTTTACATGTATATCAACTGGTTCACCAGCCAGCTTATCCAGCTCGATTATAGAGCCTGTGGAAAATTCCAAAATCTCTTTAATAGATTTTCTGGCCCGTCCCAATTCAACAGTAACCTGTAGTGGAACATCCTGAATCAGGCTTATGTTAGCTGTATTAGCCTCTATTGGCTCGTTGGTCAATGGCGCAAACTGAGCGCTCTGAACCGGAACCCCTGCCCCTAAAACTGCCGAATTGGCATATTGAGCAGGTGGCGCATACATAGGCTGAGCCATCATCTGTGGCTGAGCCATCTGAGGCTGAGCCATCATCGGCGGTGCCTGCGGAGGCGGCGGTGGTGCAGCTGCAGGAGTTGGAGCCGGTGCAGCTGGCGGAGGTGGTGGCGGTGGTGCAGCCGCAGGAGCTGGAGCCGGTTCTGGCTCTTCCTCTGGCTGAGCTCCACCATTCATCAGGAAATCAACCATTTCCTTGGCTACATCCATTGGTAAAATCTGCATGATTTCACTATCGATGAGGCCATCCACTTCCATGCGGAAACAGATTCTCGCCACTGGCTCATTTTGTCCGAATACTTCATCTACCTCTGGTGTATCCTTGGTAGAAAAATCTACCAGGTTAACTTTTGGTGGTGAAATATCGATTTTCTTGTTGAACATGGTTGATAATGAAGTAGCAACTGTACCCATCATCTGGTTCATGGACTCACCAACGGCACTCATATGAATCTCATTAAGGTCCCCTGGTGGATTCAGTCCGTCGCCACCCATCATCAAATCAGCAATGATTGAGGCATCCTGAGCCTGAATAGCCAAAATATTGTTACCATTGATACCAATAACATAGCCTACCTCAACAATGAGATAAGGCATCGGATATTCATCCTTGATGGCTGACATGGTATCAAGCTTAACATTTGGAGTAGTAATATTTACCTTATGTCCTAAAAGCACCGACAGGGTTGTCGCTGCACTTCCCATAGAAATATTACCAATCTCACCCAAGGCATCCTTTTCCATATCACTAAGCATGCCTTCGATTTCCGTATCGGAAGGAGCCGGTGCAGCCTCAGCAGGTTCTGGATCACTAGCAGGTGCGCTTCCTCCATTCATCAGCGCATCAATCTCTTCCTGTGTAAGAGCATCACCCATTAGTACCTTCATCTCCTTCCGTAATCAATCTCGTTATCTGTACGGCAGCCTTCTTACCAGAGGTGCCCGGCCGGCAATAAAACTTGGTATTATTGCCTACTATACATTTCAGCTCGTCATCAACCTTTGTATCAAGCTGTAAAACATCTCCATAGCTTAAGGACAAAAATTCACGAACTGAAATATCAAACTGTCCCATCTGAATAATGACAGGAACCTTAGTCTTTCTAAGCTTTTGTCTTATCATATCCTCATGCTCTGGGTGCTCCTCCTTGGAGAGATTTGCAGAAACCCAGAAGGTGGTGGTCAATTTGGACATTATTGGCTCAAGTACCAAATATGGAATACATATATTCATAAAGCCTTCAACTGAACCAATCTTCGTCTGGAGGGTTATAATAACCACCATATCGCTTGGAGGCACTATTTGGGCAAACTGCGGGTTCGACTCCATAGCCTCCATTTTGGGATTAAACTGAACAACGTTAAACCACGCTTCCCTGAGATGTCCCAGAGCCTTATCAAATATACGTCTGATAACGGCTTCCTCAATCTCAGTTAAAACGCGGGGCTTAATGGTGTTATCACCCTGACCACCAAATACTCGATCTATGATTGAAAAGGCAATACCAGAGTTCATCTCCAGGATGATATTTCCCTTTAGAGGTGGCACCGCCAATATTCCAATAACACTAGGGTTTGAAAGCGATTGGACAAATTCTTGATATGTGAGCTGCTCAACTGACGCAACCTCCACAGATACAAGTGCCCGCAAATATGTGGACAAATATGTATTAAAGAGACGCGCAAAATTGTCATGCAGCATATTCAGCGTCCTAATCTGGTCCTTGGAAAACTTGTCTGGCCGCTTAAAATCATAAGTCTTGATTTTTTTTGTATTTTCTTCCTTCTGCATGGTTTCGGCATCAGCCTCACCAGAAGCAAACTGGGCCAGCAGTTTATCTATTTCAGATTGTGATAATACATCATCTGCCAAGCTTCATCCCCCTTTCTTCCTAAATATAGTATATATAAATGCTACTGAAGCATAAAGCTCGTAATATAGACATCGTAAACACTGCCCTCACCCAGCGCCTTGTTTACTTCACTCTTAATCTTTGCCTTCAAATCATCCTGCTTGTTGGCATCAAGCTCTTCAATCTTTACAGTACGAAGAATCTGCAAAGTAGAATCCATAATCTTGGTTTCGGCCATTGGAACCAGCTTGCCCTCTTTGACAACCTCCTCCTTCTCAGGATTAAGCTCCATTACAATGCCAACCTTAAGGAACCTGCTTGCCTTTATACCACCCACATTGACAATCATGCCTTCCTTTGCATCACCTAGCTTGATAAAAACACCAGGGTCATGGTGCTTTACTTCTCCACCATTTGCACTGGCACCACCGCCCATCATCTGGGTTGTAATAAAGAAAGCAATACCACCGGACAGTATCAAGCCAAAAAGAATAAGGACGACAATTATAACAAGAGGAGGAAACTTTTTGGACTTGCCAGCTTCCGCTGTCTGTTCCCCAGTCTTTTCTTCTTCAGCCATTATATATGTCACTCCTTCATTTAACTTATATATACAGATTGATAAATTAAAATTCATCAAAAATATTCAACATATTTATTTTAGCAATATTTAACCAAATTACAACTACTTATATCAAATTATACCTAACTATAGGACTATATTACTATGAAATCTCAGTAAATCAAGTCTGCAAAACACAGATGAACTTAGATTTCATGTAAGAACGTGTGGACAAGCAAAGTGTCCATGAAGTTTACTATGAAATATCAGTAAATACAAGCCTCACTTAAACCAGGCACGCTTGTACTTCACTACCTGGCGGACAACTTCCTCCATAGGCTCTTCTACTATAATTTTTTTACCGTTCGTAAGGGTGATAACCGTATCCGGGGTCTCTTCAATCGTCTCTATAATTTCGGCATTAAGAATGAATTCCCCTTTTTTCTTTCCATCAGAGTTGAATTTTGTAAGCTTTATCATATTGGTTCCCCCTTGCTTAACAATATTTAAAGGCAGGTGCAGGTTGCGCCTGCCTTTAAATATTAGAATTTATCAGAAATTTTACCGCTTCATATTAATAAGATTTTCCAGCATCTCATCAGATACAGTAATAATCTTGGAGTTGGACTGGAAGCCACGCTGGGTGATAATCATGTTACTGAATTCCTCGGCAACATCTACATTGGACATTTCCAAGGCCGAGGCGGTAATCTTGGCCCCAAAGGCATCAGCTGTACCGATATTTGGTGTACCGGAGTTTTGGGACTCAGTATACAAAGAGTTACCATTTTTGGTGAGACCTGGAGCATTGGTAAATTGAGCAACAGCTATCTGGGCTTCTTTACGAAGAACACCATTGCTGTAGGTACCAACAACAGTACCAGACTCATCAATAGTCACCGTATCAAGAGTACCGGAAGCATAGCCATCAGCCTCAGCATTAATGGTGGTAGAATTAGCATACTGAGTAAGATTGTCAAAAGTAATTGCCACCGTTTGAGCCGCAGCACCGTTACCACCGGAATACGCCAACTGCAATGATGCACTGCCTGAGTTAAAGGCACCAGTATCCTTAAAGGTAATAGTTGCAGGGTTCATGGTCAAGGTGGTTGTAGAACCGTCTTCCTCAGTTATAGTAGCTTTGGCTAACTTTGCCAACCAGGTATTGGCTGCTGTTTTTTCTACAGTAATAGGTACAACATGGGCACTCCCCAAGGAATCATACACCTTTACTGTAGTGGAAATAGGAATACTATTGCCACTGGTATATGAGCCAGAAGTAACGGTCTGAGTTGTACCATCAGACATGGTAAGCACTGCTGCTATATATGGGTCACTAGTAGGCTCACCAATTGTAACACCGGATAATCCTGATGTCTGAGCTCCGCTCTGCTTAGTTGCCGTAATAGCTGTAATGGTCGGAGCCGTAGAGTTAAGATTATTTACATAATTTGCCTTCTGGGTAGCAGAGGACGCCATGGTCTTACCAGCACGAATGGCAATAGAGGAAGTAGCGCCATTGGTATTAACCGAATTGTGCTCGGTGGCTGATTTATTCATATAGCCCTGAACATACAAGCCCTCGGCATTTACCAGATTACCCTGGGCATCAAAGTTAAAGGCACCATTACGAGTATAGAAGGTCTGGTTGCCCTGAGTTACCACAAAGAGGGCATTACCGGAAAGACACAAATCTGTGTTGATACCGGTGCTTTGCACAGACCCGTCCTTGAAGTTTACGTCAATGGCGGATATTCTGGAACCAAGACCAATCTGCTTAGGGTTGGTACCACCCACCGTACCACTGGCAGAGGAAGCTGCCGTCAGGGTCTGGCTGAGGGAATCCTCAAAGTTTACACGGCTGGACTTGAAGCCAGTAGTGTTTACGTTGGAAATATTGTTACCAATAACATCCATACGGGTCTGATGATTTTTAAGACCGGAAACGCCGGAAAAAAGTGAACGCATCATAATGAATCAATCTCCTTTTCTTGGTCTGATGCGGCTTTAGATAAAGGACATCAGTCATTCAGTCCCTTAAGCTTTCCTAAATAGGTCCAAGCTTTAAAGTATAGCCGCACTGTCAATATTCGTAAATATATTTTCCTTTGCACTTGATCCATCCATGGCGGTAATTACAGTCCTATTTGCGACACTCACCACCAGAGCCATATCATTCATATAAATGAGGGACTCTCTGGCCCCCTTTTGGGCCATTTTGGTTACAGTGTCATCCAGCTTTTGCAAATCCCTTTCGCTGAAATTCAAATTGCGACTTTCCATTCGCTGCAGTGCATGATTGGAAAATGTTACTTTCCCATCAGAAGCCCTTTCCAATATGTCGGCAAAGGAGGCCCCTGTTGCTGCAGAATTTTTAATATAGCTTTTACGCTGACCTAGGCTGGAATTATCCACGGGCAAAATGGGCTGTGACGGGAAAAAAATTCTTGAGTCACTCATATTTGCCTCCTAATACTCTTATACCCCATCACCAACACGGGTAATGGTATCAATCTCAACCTTAGTCTGCATGTCCTGTCCATCTGGTCCCTGTACAGTTGCAATAACAGAGGTTTTTCCATCAGTAACGCTGACACCGGATACCACACCCTCATAAAAGGTTTTATCGGAGGTCTGCCACTGAATAGTCTTACCAATCATTCCACTTAGCTGACCAACCAATACAGAAGAATCAATATTCTCTACCAAGCTGTACACGTCACTGAGCTTACTGGCCACGTTGGTCATCTGCTCCAGGGAAGAATACTGCGCCAGCTGAGCCAGATATTCTGTGTTGTCCATTGGTGAAAGTGGATCCTGATACTGCATTTGCGTAACCAAAAGGGAAAGAAATGCATCCTTATCCAATTCCTTCTTCTTGCCAACCTCAGAAGCCGATACCCCCTGGGTTGTTTTATATGTTTCCAGGTCATAGGTTTTACCATCTACGGTAATGGTATTCAATGAATTTGCCATACTGTAATCTCCTTTCTAAAGATTAAACTGCATAATCAACTCCATCAGAAATCTTATTCCCTTCACTGTCCCGAATAACTCCAGTAGAGCTATTTACCGGCTCGGCAGCCAGGCTATCCACATCATCCTCAAAGTCCTTCATATCAAGCTGTTGGCTTCGGATGTTCTGTTGCTCCTGCTGCTGATAATATCCCTGACTCTGTCCCTCAGGAAGCTGTCCGTCGGATAGGCCAGTCTGTACCTCAACGCTGTCAACCTTAATTCCCTGCTCGTTTAAATCCTTTTGCAGCTGAATCATTGAGGTTTCAAGAATTGCCCGCACCTGAGCATTGTCGGTATGGAAGGTTGCTGTTACACCACCATTGCTGTTTACCGAAACCCGCAGGGTCAAATCCCCGAGATGTCTTGGATTAAGCTTAATCACCATTTCGGTGTTTTCAGCATTTCGAAGTAGCCTAGCCTGCTCAACAATCTGCTGATTAATCTGATAATCAGTCCTTGTCTGGCTGACATTCTGCTGAGTGCTGGTCTGGGCTGCTGAGTCAGCAGTCTGTGGCTGAGCAACTGTTGAAGCATTCACGGTCTGGGCTGCCTCCATACGTTCAGCGAAAGCCGGCTTATCGGCCTCTGTTGTCTGGGCCTGCGACTGTGGAGCAACGATATCGGCTTCCATATTCTGCTGAAAGCTCTGTTGTGGCTGCTGACCATCAGGATTGAACCCCCGCCTTGCTTCACTGCCATTTACCATCTGGGTAGTCTGTCCAAGAAGCGTATTCATATCTTCTACAGTTGTCTTTGGCGCCTGACTGGTATCACTAACCGGAGCCTGCTGGTTTATAATCCGCCGACCTGACAATACAGCTAACATCTGCTGCTCATTGGTCATTGTCACCTGGGCAACCATTTGATTTTCACCAGTGAATTCAGCCTTTTGTGTTGGCTGTACAGGCCTTAGCAGGGCTTCAATGGATTTTGGCTGTGGCTTAGTCTCCACGTTCTCTGGTAAAACACTGTTGGCTACAGCCGTGTCCTCCTGCATTACAGGTTCTGCCTCCAGTCCCTGCTGTGCTGTTGGCTGGGAATTAACTCCACTCTTTGGCTGCTGAGCCATCTGTACGATAACATTTGTTGAAGCAGCTGCCTGTACCACATTATTGGATGACTCTGGCAACACAGGCTGCTGGATAGCACTATCCTCCGGCAACACCGTTTGCTTAGAAACTGTTATCGGCTCCGTCTGAACGGTATTCTCATTGCCAAGTGGCAGTATCTGCTGAACTGCTGTGACTTCCTCAGCTACAGGCGGAACAAATTCCCCAGTGTTAACGGCTGCATCAGTTTGTTGTTCTACAGGCTGAAAGTAAGTAGACAGCTCAGCCATTGGTGTCAGCGTCACACCGACTACAGCTTGGGATGTCACCAGATTCTCAGTATCATCAGCTTCAACTTCAGGTACCGCTTTTGCTGCTACAATCTCGTCAGCTGGCACTGTGTTTTTTTCTTCAACAGCATTAGCAGCATTAGCAGCATTAGCAGCATTAGCAGCATTAGCTTCAGTATCAGCCTTGGCCGTTACTGGGCTATCAGCAGTCTGTGCCTGAGCCTCAGCCACTACAGCCTCAGCAGGCTTATCATCAGCTGTGGCATTTTTCAGCTCCTTGGAAAATGCCTTATCAGACTGTCCAGCTGGACTGCGTCGCATATCCCCAGAGGTCTTGGTGATGGCCTTACCGGTTGCATTCGGTGGTGCTGAAGAAAAAAGATTTGGACTAACGTTAGTTCCCATACATTCACCTCCTTAGTGTGAAAAAATATTTATATTGAAACCACCCTACCCTGACAGCTCATGACAGTCTTTTCAGGTACAGTGGAGTTCAACCAAAAGGGTAACCTTCCTCTGCTATGAATTCTACCAAAAAATTATTAAACCGCCATTAAGGAAAAATTAATTATTTTGATTATTAGCTGACGGATTTTGTGCAGGGCGCTTCGGCAAGCCGTTATACATTATTTTGGTAATACCAGCAGCCCGCTCGGTATTAAACTCAGTAAGTATCTGGGACACCTGGGACTCATCCATCTTTTGCAGTATTGAGATGACAATATCATCCTCCATACCCTCTAAAATCTTTGCTGCATCCTCAGGCTTCATCTCATTGTACAGCCTTGCCAGCTTGGAAATCCGTTTCTTTTCTTCGGCCTGGCGTTCCTTGGTTTGCTTTTCAATTTCCTCCTTGGACAAAACTACATCCTTGGATTTTTTCTGTGGCTTCTTTTCTTCAACCTTTGGAGGGTTCTTCTTTTCAGCCTCATCTACTGAGGATTCCCCATCAGGCACTGGCCGAACGAACATATCCCCAATTATTGGCATATCATATAATCCATATTTCTCATCCATCTCATTGGAGTCAATCAACCGAAAATAAATTCCAAGGCAGAAGCCACCAATAATCAGCACCATCAGCAACAGTAATATGCCAAATATCTTAAGTATTTTTTTGAATTTGCCAGGCTTTTTGCCACTTGCGTCATTTTCTTCCAAATCTGCCATGAAATCCACCCTATACAATAATTATCGATAAATGTCCAGTACCTTATTAACATAGTTCTGTGTCTCACGATATGGAGGCACACCATCATAGTCCTTTACTGCCTGCGGTCCGGCGTTATATGCCGCAACAGCCTTTTTTACATCACCATTGAAGGTATCCAGCATCTGCCTGATGTATTTGGTACCTCCATCAATGTTTTGTGTTTTATTATAAGGGTCAACCCCCAAAGCAGCCGCTGTATCCGGCATAAGCTGCATAACGCCTATAGCCCCACTGGGCGATACTGCCGACTGGTTACCACCGGACTCAGCCTGAGCAATGGCTGATACAAGTCTTGGATCTACGTTATACCGTGCAGCAGCACTGCTGATAATGCTATTAGTATCACCGCTAAAGCTTAAAGGTGCCACTGTATTACCGGAAAAATCCACAGTGGGATTATTTCTGCCTTCAGCAGCCTTTAATTCATCAGCAAAGGTTTTACCAGCAGCCTTTGCATTGGCATTATATGCCGGTCTGTTCATACCAAACCGCTGATTTAATTCATCTATTCGCTGTATGACGCTTTCCAAGCCTTCAATACGCATCATAATCATTCACCACCAGATTATTGTCCCACACTGATTGCATCAGTGCTATCCCATGTTTCTAAAATAAAGCTGCCCACCGATTTCATCAAGAAGCTTTTGTTCTTCAAAAAAGACCTCTGCCATATATTGCTGAAACCGTTTTTCCTTGAGCTGCTCAATGCTTTTCAGCTTATTCATTATCTTGACCAGCTCATGCATTCGCC
>JAFVER010000023.1 GCA_017475925.1 Anaerovibrio sp.
CCAAACTGATTGCACGGAAACCCAAGTATTTCGAGACCCTTATCCTGGTACTTGTCGTAGAGCTCCTGCAGCTCCTTATATTGCGGTGTAAAGCCACATTTGCTGGCAGTATTAACAATAATAAGCACCTTTCCCTTATAATCGCCTAAAGATTTTTCCTCACCACTATTAGTTCTTGCCGTAAAATCATACACTCCCATAGAAATACTCCTTTCATTACTTAACATAACAACAACTATGCCAATCCAAGAAGCTCGTCCAGCTTTGCTTTGTCAAAGCCCAAAACGTATTCCTTCCCATCAGCAGTTGTTACAGGAACAGCCTCATCATTTGTCAGCTTTTGACATTCCTTTAAAGCTTCTTCGCTAGTTTCAATATTGCACTCCTCAAACTCAACCTGGCGGGATTTTAAGTATTTCTTTACCTTGTCACACCAGGGACAATTACTTATTGAATAAACCTTTACCATTGTATGTTCCCCCTTTTCTTACTGGTGATATATTTTTCAGCCAAAATGGCTGCAGTTGTCCCATCGGCTGCTGCCGTAGTGAGCTGGCGAACCTCTTTTTCCCGTACATCGCCAGCAGCAAACACCCCTGGAAGCTTTGTTCGACAATCTTCACCGGCTATTATCCTTCCATCCGGAGCCAGTTCCACCTCATCCTTAAACAAATCAGTATGCGGAGAAACACCAATGTTGACAAATATGCCATCCACTGCCAGCTCACGGCTTTCACCTGATGCTTTATCAAAAATATCAATAGCCTCCAGCCGGGATTCTCCTTTTAAAGCCTTGATTTCTGTTTCCAGAAATATTTCCACCTTGGGATTTTCCCTTAGCTTGGTCTGAGAAGCCTCATCTGCCCGAAGCTGTGAACGATGTACCAGATATAGCTTTTTGGCGTATTTGGTCAGAAAATTCGCCGCGTCCACCGCAGCATTTCCGCCCCCCATAACAGCAATCACCTTATCCTGATACATATGTCCATCACAAAGCTCACAATAATGTACACCTTTACCAGCATACTTTTTCTCCTCCGATAAGGGCAGCTTGCGACGTTCCATGCCAGAAGCAATAATAACCGTCTCTGCCTCGTAGATACATGCTTCGGTTTCAACAAGCTTCGGATCTTCCTTTAGATTTACTTTTTGAATAGCATCAAATTCATCAATGACCGCCCCAAAGCCTTCTGCCTGTTGTTGCGTGGCTTCTATCAAGGCCCTGCCTGACACATTGGGCAGACCTGGATAGTTCTCAATACCGGTGGCATTAGCTATCTGTCCCCCGATAATGGCGTTTTCCAATACCAAAACTGACAGATTCATTCGACCGGCATATAAAGCTGCTGTAAGTCCTGCCATACCAGCGCCAATGATAATAACGTCTCTTTTTATATGCTCCTTTGCCGCCATAAGTCCCTCCAATCTTACCTTCTAAACCAATGAATTCATACTAACAGCTTTTTATGACCTTAATATGACCTTAATGATATTTTTAATTTTTAATCGCTAAAGGAAGAATTACCTCCATTTCCGTTCCTTTTCCCTCTTGACTATAACAATTTATCCTGCCACCTAAAAGCTCGATTATCCGTCGAACAATGGATAAGCCCAATCCATGCCCCTGCTCCTTATGGGATTCTTCACATTGATAAAAGGGCTCGAAAATATGGGACTGTTTTTCCTGGTTAATGCCAATTCCCTCATCGCGAATTTTCACCCATGCACTGTCCTTTAATATTTGCCCAAAAATATGAATGGTTCCACCATTTTTTGAATATTTCATAGCATTGTCAATAAGGTTTAGCCAGACCTGCTTGGTCATATCCGGATCAGTTTCCACATACATTGGCGGAAGCTCAATAGAAAAGGAAATGCTTTTATCCTCCCAACGGTCTGCAAAAAGAATAACACATTGCCGTATTTGTTCGTCTATTGCTACCTTCTCCCCAACTGCCACAAATTCCTGTGCATCCAGCCGGGAAAGTCTCAGAAGATTCTCCGCCAACCGTGACAGTCGAAGGGCTTCATCATGCACTAAAACAAGATATTCCTGCCGTTCAGCTTCATCAATCTCATCATCCATTAAAAGCTCTGTAAACCCAACAATAGAGGCCAGTGGTGTTTTGAACTCATGGGAGACGCTACCGATAAATTCCTTCCTCATATGCTCCATCCCGGCAAGCTCCTGAGTCATCCGGTTGAAATTTTCAATAAGGGTATAGCCTTCAACAACTCCAATACGATAATCCGGCAAAGGAACCTGTATGGTAAAATTCCCCTTGGCAACATATTCTGTCGCATCCACAACAGCTTTGGCCGGCCGAATGTAATACCCAGCCTCCATAGCCAGAAAAATCACGCTTAAAATGATAGTAATACTACTGCAAAGAAGCAACGTGGTGGAAAGCTCCATGGGAAATGCCGCCACCTTATCAAGCAAAAAAATAATTATACTGGAAATCACGCAGCTTAATGCAATGGTCAGCAGGGTAGACAAGACATGATACAGGCGCAGGGGCAACACACATCTGCCATCCCGTAAAAGTGATAGAAATACCTTCATTTAGCTTCCTCCACAAAAACAGCCTTGTAGCCTAATCCCCGCACAGTTATAATAGTAAAGTCCGGGCTGTCACCAAAGCGATGACGCAATTTCTTTATATGAGCATCCACATTGCGAATATCTGAGTCCTTTTCTATTCCCCAAATCTCATCCAAAAGCTCCTGGCGAGTGAAAATTTTCCCGGGCTGATTAAGCAGCTTAAACAGCAGATAAAATTCCTTTGGTGGAAGATTTTCCACATGGTCGCCTGTTTTTACCGAAAGGGCTTCATAATCCAAAACTGTCCCCCGAATCGATAGCTTTTTCTTGTTCATTAACTGGGCACGACGAAGCAGGGCCTCCACCCTTAGCAACAGCTCTTTTAAATGAATCGGTTTTATCATATAATCGTCTGTGCCGGCCCGAAACCCTTTTTCCATATCCTCCATTTGTCCCTTTGCCGTAATCATAAGAATAGGCAACGTCATATTGGCACTACGGAGAGCACTAGTCAAAGCATACCCGTCCATGTGAGGCATCATAACATCGCTGATAATCAAATCTATGTGTTCCCGATCCAGACAATTAAGTGCAGCTTCCCCGTCAGAGGCAGAAATCACATTGTAATGTGCCTGCTTCAGCTTAGCACATATCATACGGTTAAGTGTCGTATCATCCTCCACCACCAAAATAGAAAACATACCATCACCTCCCTGGGAAAAGTTATACTATATTTACATGACCTTAATATGACTTTTGATGTAGGGCGTGTTGATTAATTCCATCTGCACCGGTCACATGGCATGAAAGTTTACACTTCTCTATATGGAGTCACAGCAACCAGCCCTATTGCAAAAAATATTGGTATGACACTTATCAATAAAGCTGTACCCAATCCTATATAATCTCCCAATACAGCGGTGATGGCTGCACCTATGCTTCCTATTCCATAGCAAAAGCCCATCATCATACCTGAGGCTACACCTATGAATTGTGGCATTAAATGACCCGTCCATACTATAGAGCTTGGTTGTGGAGCCATAAGCAACGCTCCCGCAAAAAACAGCGCTATAATTGCCATTATATTGGTGCTTGGCACCATAAAAAAGTAAATCACCGGTATAATGGACAGCACTAAAGAATATAACATTACTTTTTTGTGATTGGTCCTATCCCCAACCTCGCCTCCAAACAGTCCTCCAACAGCAGAGCCGACCAAAAAAACACCTAAAAGGCTGCCTGACATAATTGGCGATATCCCTTTACTCTGCATAAGAAGTGGCAAAAAGGTTACCACTGATACATGGGTCCAGCACCGAAAGCCCATGGACAGATTCAACCGTACTATATCTTTATTTTTTAAAAAATGACTAAAATTACTATCAATGGCCTTATTAATTATTTTCTTACTCTTCGACGGAATATTCCATAAATTAGTAGCAATATAGGTAAATGCCAGCAATACTCCTGGAACAATCAATACCGGCAATGTCTCTAGCTGAAATCGATCCAAAAAAGCTACTACCACCACAGGTGCCAAAGCAAAGCCAATATTGCCGCCGGCAACGTAAAAGGATACGGAACGTCCCATGTTCATTTTATTGCTGACCCTGCCCATAAGGGATGTACCCAATGGATGATACGCCGAAACAGCAACTCCCAAAAGGGCGCATAACAAGAACAGCACCGGTTTATTAGGCGCGTAGCCCACAGTACATATAAAAATTCCACATAAGGCTACTGCATACACTATAACCTTACCAGCATTATGCTTATCAAAAACATAGCCAAAAAAGGGCTGCAGGATATTAGCGGTAATTGATAATACCATTACCAGCAGTCCGCACATGGTAAGGGACATATCCATTCGAACCATAATTACCGGCAGTAATACCGGCAAGAAATTATTATAAAAATCAATAATGAAATGACCACCAGAAAGAAGAAAAACTCCTGTCTTAGGGCTACACTTTAATCTTTCCACGAATAACCTCGACTTTCTTCAGATGTGGTAACAATATTAGCTTTTCGGAAACTTTCATAGCTTTTATCGGTACTTTACTGAGCCATCCCCCAGAATTTCCTTCAAAAGCTTCACTACTTCATCAGAACCATCTATCCACCAGGAATTTTCCGTTTTAATCATCCTTTTGCGATCAGAATAATAAATATATACTACATGTTCACCATGATGGGTCTGCAAAACATTCTTCAACGCATTAAGCACGGCTTCGGTTTCCTGGGCAGCACTGATTGCCAGATAATAATCAGGCTTATAATCCCTTAGAAGACAAATTTTATCAGCAAGCACCTTAACACCTTCATCGGTGTGATTTACCTTACCAGCAACCATAACAGCCGAATCCGGCTCCAGATAATTCACGCTTTCATAAAAAACCTTTGGAAATATTACCACCTCTATGGAATGGGAATAATCCTCTATCTCAGCAAAGCACATTGTATCTCCCTTTTTTGTTGCAATCCGCTTTGCACTGATGAGCATTCCGCCCAGCTTAACACTTTTACCTTCATTTATTTTTCCATTTAAAACGCTCCCAATATCGGTAAACCCCTCCATAAGCTTTTTATAGGCATCCAGTGGATGACCAGTAATATAGAAGCCGGTTATTTCCTTTTCCCAGGCAAGCATTGTTCCGGGAGCAGCCTCCGGAATGTCCGGCAGCTTTATTTCAATAACAGCATTAATCTCATCATCGTCAAACAGTCCCATTTGGCCGGAGTTCCGATCCTTTTGACTGGCTGCTGCCGCATCTACTGTTTGAGATAATATGTCCAGCAGCTGTGAACGCTTGGCTCCAAGAGAATCAAAGGCACCACATTTGATAAGGTTTTCAATGACCCGTTTATTAATGGACCGCATATCTATACGGGTACAAAAATCCATGAGGGAGGTAAATGGACCGCCATTTTTCCGTGTTGATTCCAAATCCTTTAATGCGGCTTCCCCCACATTTTTGACAGCTGCCAGCCCGAAGCGTATAGCGTTATTGTCAACACTGAAATTTACGGAGCTGACATTTATATCTGGCGGCAAAACAGCAATTCCCATATGACGGCATTGCTCTATATAAAAGCTTACCTTGTCAGCTGTATCCATAACACTGGTAAGCATAGCTGCCATAAATTCTTCAGGATAATTTGCTTTCAGGTAAGCTGTCTGCCACGCAACCAGTGCGTAAGCAGCGCTGTGAGATTTGTTAAAGCCATAATCGGCAAAATGAGTCAGAAGATCAAATATCTTATTAGCAAGCTCACCATCGATTCCATTTGTTTCGCAGCCTTTAAGGAAATTTTCCTTCTGTGCCATCAAAATTGCTGCTTTCTTTTTTCCCATTGCCCGGCGCAGCAAATCTGCCTGCCCCAGAGAAAATCCTGCCAGCACCTGTACTATCTGCATTACCTGCTCCTGATACAGCACTACACCAAAGGTTTCCTTTAGAATAGGCTCCAAAAATGGATGCATATATTCTACTTTTTTCTTTCCATGGCGACCAGCAATAAAGTCATCAACCATCCCACTACCCAACGGACCAGGACGGTACAGTGCCACCAACGGTATTAAATCAGTAAAGCCCTGCGGCCGTAGCTCCTTGATAATATTAGTCATGCCACTGGATTCCATCTGGAATACCGCACCTGTATTACCATTACATAGAAGCTCTGACG
The DNA here is from genome assembly GCA_017475925.1 of Anaerovibrio sp. Taxonomy (GTDB): domain Bacteria; phylum Bacillota; class Negativicutes; order Selenomonadales; family Selenomonadaceae; genus Anaerovibrio. The sequence continues at coordinate 6,233 of JAFVER010000023.1, forward strand.
TTTTGCTGTCCACTAAAGGAAGCTTGCGCAAATCAATATCCAAATCGCGGTTTTTCTTGATATTTTTTATGGTATCATCAAGAACAGTCAGGGTACGCAATCCCAGGAAATCCATTTTCAGCAGACCAAGCTCCTCAACATGATCCTTATCGTATTGGGTTACCAATGTGCCTTCTGACATCATTACCGGCAAATAATCAGTAAGAGGATTACGAGCAATCACAATACCAGCAGCATGAGTCGAAGAGTGCCGCGGCAGCCCCTCAACCCCCTTGGCAAAATCTAACAGACGATGTACCTCAGGGGATTCATTGTAGAGGCTGTGCAATTCTTTTGGATTATCAATAGCCTTTTGAATAGTTATGCCCAACTCAGTCGGTACAAGCTTAGTAACCCTGCTTACGTCGCTGTAAGACATGTTTAACGCCCTGCCTACGTCACGAATTGCCCCTTTGGCTGCCATTGTGCCAAAGGTAACAATCTGGGCTACATGGTCCTCACCATAACGCCGTTTAACGTATTCGATTACCTCAGGTCGACGGACATAACAAAAATCCACGTCGATATCCGGCATTGTTACTCTTTCTGGATTTAAAAATCTTTCAAAAAGCAAGGCATACTTCAATGGATCAATGTCGGTTATTCCCAGCAGATAGGCTACAATACTGCCTGCGGCTGACCCACGACCCGGTCCAACGGCAATTTTTTTGCTACGGGCATAATTTATAAAATCCCAAACAATAAGAAAATAGCTGTCAAAACCCATTTGATGTATGACGCCCAGCTCATATTCCAGACGCTCACGGATTTCTTCAGTTTCATTGGAATAATGACTCGGCAGATTGTCCTCACACAGTTTTCTCAAATATTGCTCATCGGTCATTCCTGCCGGTAACGGAAAGTTTGGCAGATGTCGGCTGTTAAAATCAAACTCCACATTACAGCGTTGAGCAATTTTTACGGTATTGGATATGGCTTCCGGATATTGCGAAAACAGCTTTGCCATTTCTGCCGGACTTTTCAGGTAGAATTCTTCGCCATAAAATTTCATGCGACTTGGATCATCAACAGTTTTTCCCGTTTGAATGCACAATAAAATATCATGAAATTCACTGTCGGCTTTAGTCAAATAATGGGCATCATTAGTTGCTACCAGACCGATGTGATATTTATCAGCTAATTCAATCAGGCCTTTGTTGGCTTTTGTTTCCTCTGGTATACCGTGGTTCTGTATTTCAATAAAGAAATTATCCTTGCCGAAGATGTCCAAGTATTCCTTCAATGAACGTTCGGCTCTCTCCATATCACCACGAATTATCCAGGCAGGAATTTCCCCGGCTATACAGGCACTAAGGCATATAAGCCCCTCATGATGTTGACGTAGTAGCTCCTTATCAACCCGAGGCTTGTAATACATACCTTCAATGTTTGCCTTTGATACGAGCTGTACCAGATTTTTATATCCGATATTATTTTCAACTAATAAAATAAGGTGATAATATTTTGTTCCGTCAACTTCAAAATTATCACGTCTTGAAGCTGGAGCAATATACACCTCACAACCAATTATTGGATTTATTCCTTCACTTTTTGCAGCCTTATAAAAATCTATTACACCAAACATGGAGCCATGATCAGTAATGGCAAGTGAATTCATGCCAAGCTCTTTGGCTCTTTTTACCAGTGGGCCAATTCTGTTGGCGCCGTCTAACAAACTGAATTCAGTATGAACATGAAGATGAACAAAATTGTTACCTGACGTATTTTCAAACTGCAAGCTTTCTTCCATGTCCCAATCCTCCAAACATTACTTGTCACAAAATTATATCATAGCCCATAAAAAAAAACAGCTACATACAAATTTTATGTTTGTAAATAGCTGTTTCAATATAATTATTTTCCAGTACTCCCACGTTTGGTTATAGGTATCCCTTTTTTGCACAGAGGGCAATTGTCCGGTTCATAGGTCTGAACGTCCATATGCAAAAGGGCTGTGCCTGGTACATCACCAAAAGTAGCTCTGCCACCACTGCGGTCAACCAGCATGCTTACAGCCACAGGCACCCCACCATGCGCCTTCACAACATCAATAACCTCTCTGATTGAACCTCCAGTAGTAACAATATCCTCGACTATAAGGACCCGTTCCCCCTTATGAAGCGTAAAGCCCCGGCGAAAGGTCATTTTACCATTTTCCCGTTCAGTAAAAATAGCCCGTGTTCCTAAGGCTTTTCCCGTCTCGTGAGCCAGCAGAATCCCGCCAGTTACCGGTCCCACTACTGTTTCGATATTGGCATCGACAAATTTTGCTGCCATGGCCCGGCAAAGCTTTTCTGTGTATTCAGGTCTTTGAAGAACATTGAATTTTTCCACATAGCGGGGACTATGCAACCCGGAGGTCAATAGAAAATGGCCTTCCATAATTGCACTGGTTTCCAAAAGCATAGCCTCTACTTCTTTTTCAGTAAGTTCTTTTAATTCTGCCATTATTTGACCATCTCCATTTCTTTTATTATAGCTTCCGCAGCAAGCTTTGGAGCTTCAGCTGCCCGAATTGGCCGACCAACCACCAGATGAGTTGCACCATTTTTCAGTGCAGCCTCTGGTGTTGCAATACGGCTTTGATCATCTGTACTGGTCCCTATAGGACGAATACCTGGCGTGATAATCATAAAATCTGGCCCACAGGCCTCACGAATAGCTGCTGCCTCCTGTGGCGAAGCCACTACACCGTCAAGACCAGCCTCTTGGGCCAATCTGGCCAAGCGTATTACCTGCTCGCGGATTTCACAGGTCATACCAAGACCCTGCCAGTCGTCCTGATTAATACTGGTCAATATTGTTACAGCGATAAGCTTCGGGCATACTGCCCCCATTTCCTCAGCCCTTTTATGAACCCGCTCAGCCGCAGTTTTCATCATAGTAAAGCCACCAGATGCATGAATATTAATCATATCTGCCCCCTGTACCATAAGGGAACACAGCCCTTCAGCCACGGTATTGGGAATATCATGAAGCTTCAAGTCAAGGAAAACATTTTTCCCACGCTCTTTCAAATATGAAATGGCCTTCGGCCCCTCACTGTAAAACAGCTCCATGCCTACCTTGTAATAGCTGATACTATCACCAAGTACAGTTACCAGCCTTTCCATGTCACTAAATTTATGAAAATCAAGAGCTACAATCAGTCGATTATCTGCCATAAAAATCTCCTATATAGATAAACACCTCATACGGCATACTTTATAGCGTCACCTTCCCCTAAAGGGGAAGGCAAATATATTGCGCAGGAATTTTGTCGTAGAACGAGAAGCCACAAGGAAAATCCTGGAAACGTACAAGAAACGTACGTTGAGGAACTTTACTGAAGTGGCGACAAAGTTATACGGCAAAATAACAAGCAATTACGCTAAATCATAGCCGCCCCCCACATAGTCCTGAATAGCCAAGCTATAAACCAACCGACGTTCCCGCATGAATTCAAGTACATTCAGCACCTCCCAGGCTGTATCCAAGGAAGTCAGGCATGGTATAGCATGCTCCACTGTAGCCCGACGAATCTTAAAGCCATCATGTACAACACTCTTGCCCTGATTCTGGGTCATGGTGTTAATTACCATGTGAATATGCCCCTTCTTAATCAGCTGAATAATATCTGCACTACGCTCGTGCATCTTACCCACAACCTCAGCATCAATCCCCATTGACTGAATTGCCTTAGCACTGCCGGAAGTTGCCATCAGCTTATATCCCAGCTCAGAAAATGCCTTGGCCAGCTGCTTCATTTCATCCTTATCCTTGTTAGCCACCGTAAAGAGAATACAGCCATTCAGTGGAATATTCATCCCAGCTCCGGTCATTGCTTTATAAAGGGCCCGATCATAGTGGTAGTCTATTCCCATTACCTCACCAGTAGATTTCATCTCCGGGCCTAAGGATATGTCCACATCAGCCATCTTGTTAAAAGAAAATACCGGTGCCTTAACTGCTACATAATGCTTTGGCGCTACCAGGCCAGATTTATAGCCTAGCTCCTTTATGGACGCCCCCATAGCCACCTGGGTAGCCACATCCACCATTTGAATATCAGTGACCTTACTAAGGAATGGCACTGTACGGGAAGACCTAGGATTTACTTCAATTACATATACTTCATCATTAGCCACCACATACTGAATATTCATAAGGCCCTTCACATGAAGGCATACCGCCAACCGCTTGGTATAGTCCACAATGGTATATTTTATTTTCTGCGGCAACGTCTGCGGTGGATATACAGCAATAGAGTCACCGGAGTGAACCCCAGCCCGTTCAACATGCTCCATTATACCAGGAATAACTACATCTATTCCATCTGAAATCGCGTCAACCTCAACCTCAGTGCCCTGCATATAACGGTCAACCAGCACCGGATGCTCTGGTGTTACCTTGACGGCCCGTCCCATATAATCCCGCAGTTCTTCTTCGTTGTAGACGATTTCCATGGCTCTTCCACCCAGTACATAGGAGGGGCGAACCATCACCGGATAGCCTATTTCAGCAGCGCCCCTGATAGCATCCTCCTGATTAGTGACGCTTATACCACGAGGACGAGGAATCCCGGTCTGAGTCAGCACCTCATCAAAGCGTTCCCTATCCTCGGCCCGGTCTATATCATCAACTGATGTGCCAAACACCTTAATACCGGCTTTGCTCAGAGCCTCAGCCAAATTAATAGCTGTCAGTCCGCCAAATTGAACAATAACCCCCTCCGGCTTTTCCTTATCAATAATGTTAAGTACATCCTCAACTGTCAATGGCTCAAAATACAACCGGTCGGAAATATCAAAATCCGTTGATACAGTTTCCGGATTGTTGTTGATAATAATCGCCTCAATACCCATTTTTCGCAATGCCCATACGGAGTGAACCGAACAATAATCAAATTCTACCCCCTGACCGATACGGATTGGACCAGAGCCAAGAACTATCACCTTGCGATGCGTCCCAGAGGTATCAACCTCGTCCTCCTGTGCATGAAATGTAGAGTAATAATAAGGTGTAGCAGCTTCAAACTCAGCAGCACAGGTATCTACCATTTTATAGCATGGAAGGATATTCATGGTTTTGCGCAACGTACGGATTTCATCCATGGTTTTGCCGGCCAGCTCGGCTATAGAACAATCCGCCAATCCCACATCCTTGGCGGCCAGCATCAGGCTCGGAGTAATCTGCTCATTTTTAATCCGCAATTCAATATCAGTAATCCGTTTTATTTTATTAAGGAACCATTTATCAATCCTGGTGATTTTATGAATGCCCTCCACGTCCATAGCTCCACGGCGCAACGCCTCAGCAATCACAAACAGCCGCTCATCGTTACATTTTCCCAAAGCCTTTATCAATCGCTCATTATCCCAGTCATCCATATCAGCCATATGAAGTCGGTTTACACCTATCTCCAAAGACCGGACAGCTTTCAAAATAGCTCCTTCAAAATTTCTGTCAATGGACATAACCTCACCGGTGGCCTTCATCTGAGTCCCTAAGGTTTTATCAGCATAAACAAATTTATCAAATGGCCAACGTGGAAACTTTACAACACAATAATCAAGGGCTGGCTCAAAGCAGGCCTTTGTCTTTTGCGTAACTGCATTGGTTATCTCATCCAGACTATAGCCTATGGCAATCTTTGCTGATACCTTGGCAATGGGATACCCTGTAGCCTTAGAGGCCAAGGCCGAGGACCGACTAACCCGTGGATTTACTTCAATAACGTAATACTGATTGGAATTAGGATCAAGGGCATACTGTGCATTACAGCCTCCCTCTATTCCCAGCTCGCGAATTATGCGAATACTGGCACTTCTCAGCATCTGATATTCATGGTCTGTCAGAGTTTGGGATGGAGCCACCACAATAGAATCCCCTGTATGAACTCCTACAGGATCAAAATTTTCCATATTACATACGGTAATACAATTATCATTTCCGTCCCGCATTACCTCGTATTCAATCTCTTTCCAGCCGGCCACGCTTCGTTCAATGAGAACCTGTCCTATCATGGAGTATTTTAACCCCTTAATGACGATATCTACCAATTCCTCTTCATTTTCGGCAATACCACCACCAGTACCCCCCATAGTGTAGGCAGGTCTCACAATTAAGGGATAACCAATTTCATCGGCAAACTTTACAGCAGCTGCTACATCTTCAACAATTGTGGACTCAGGAATAGGTTCTCCCAGCTTGTTCATTGTTTCCTTAAACAGCTCTCTATCCTCAGCCTGCTCTATAGCCTTAAGAGAAGTACCCAGCAGCTCTACTCCATATTTTTCCAATACGCCCTTTTCAGAAAGCTGAACAGCCAAATTAAGCCCAGCCTGACCTCCCAGGGTGGCCAAGAGACCATCAGGCCTCTCCTTGCTGATTATTTCTTCCAGAAACTCAACAGTCAATGGTTCAATATACACCCGATCGGCCATATGAGTATCAGTCATTATGGTTGCCGGATTGCTGTTCACCAGAACAACCTCCAGCCCCTCCTCCTTGAGGGCACGGCAGGCCTGCGAACCAGCATAATCAAACTCTGCGGCCTGTCCAATAATAATCGGGCCGGAACCAATAACAATAACCTTTTTCAAATAATCCTTCTTTGGCACTGATTACTCCCCCTTCCCGTTCCCAGTAAGCATTTCCCAAAAATAATCAAACAGATACATATTATCATCAGGACCTGGAGATGCTTCCGGGTGATACTGCACAGAAAACAACGGTAAAGAAGTATGGCGAACCCCCTCAACAGTTCCATCATTCACATTAACATGGGTCACTTCCAATGGCAAAGCAGCCAGGGATTTTTCATCAACTGCATAGCCGTGGTTTTGTGAAGAAATATGCACCCGCCCATTAAGGAGATTTTTTACCGGCTGGTTGGAGCCTCGATGTCCAAATTTTAATTTGTAGGTATCAGCCCCCAATGCCAGGGAAATCAATTGATGTCCGAGACAAATTCCAAACATTGGCTTTTTCCCAATGAGCTTTTTTACCTCTTGAATAACCTCAGGTACATCCTTGGGGTCGCCAGGCCCATTGGAAAGAAAAATTCCGTCCGGACTCATGGCCAAAATCTCATCAGCCTTGGTATCCGCTGGGACCACCGTTAACCGACACCCTAAATTATGCAAGGATTTTAAAATATTCTGCTTGATGCCAAAATCCATTACCACAACATCCGGTCCATCATTTTCCATGACATATTTTTCCGGGGTTGTTACCTCAGCCACAACATCAAGCTTTATAGGTACATTCATAAGCTGGTCAATTTCAGACTTTTCAGCATCCGCTGAGACAATTATTCCCTTCATACACCCCGCCGAGCGAATTTTTCTGGTTACTGCTCTGGTATCTACATTGTAAAGACAGGGTATATTCTGCCCATTCAAAAAATTTGCAAGCTCATTTTCCTTTTGCCAGTTGCTTCCTTCATTACACAATTCACCAATAACAAACCCATTAACGAAGGATTTTCTAGACTGCATAAACTTATCAGCCACACCGTAATTCCCCACCAGTGGAAAGGTCAAGGTAACAATCTGACTACAATAGGATGGATCTGTAAGAATTTCCTGATATCCGGTCATTCCTGTATTGAAAACCACTTCACCTGTTGCAGTAAATTCATTCAACAAATCACCAGTGAAAACACTGCCGTCCTCAAGAATAAGTTTTCCCTTCAAGAATTACACCTCCAAAACAACACCATCACTCATTACTAAACGCCCATCAACAAAGGTTTTTATTGCCTTTCCTTTCAGCCTTCTCCCTGCAAAGGGTGAATGAGAGCCCTTTGTATAAAAATTTTTTTCATCAACAGTCCAGCTTAGCTCAGGGTCTATTATGGTAATATCTGCCGGCATACCAGCAGACAGATTACCGGCATTGAGGCCAAAAATCCGAGCAGGCTCACAGGTCAATTTTGAAATCATGGTGTTGATATCCAGTTTTCCAGGTTCAACCAAATCAGTAAGAAGAACCCCTAATGCCGTTTCCAGTCCAGGAAATCCACTTGGAGCATAAGCATATTCCCTGTCCTTTTCCTCCTGCGCATGTGGTGAATGGTCAGTTACAATGCAGTCAATTGTTCCATCCTTCAAGCCTGCCAAAACCGCTTCCACATCAGCCTTCTGACGAAGCGGTGGATTTATCTTGGTAGAACTATCTGAAAGCTCTACCAGGTCGTCCGTCATGGTCAAATGCTGGGGAGTAGCTTCAGCAGTTACCTTTACCCCCCGCTTTTTGGCCTGTCGAACCAAATCCACCGAACGGGCTGAGCTGATATGGGCCACATGGACTCTTGCACCCGCATATTCCGCCAAAGCAATATCACGATACACGGCAATATCCTCTGCTACAGTAGGACGTCCCTTCAGCCCCAGCATGGCACTTCGATGGCTTTCATTCATTACCCCATCCTCCACCAGGGTTGACTCCTCTTCATGGTTTATAATCACCTTATCAAAGGCCCGTAAATAATCATAACAGTTCAAAAGCACCTTGGCAGACTTAGTGAAATGTCCATCATCAGAGAAGGCTACTGCGCCAGCTGCCGTCATATCCCCCATTTCAGCCATTTCTTCTCCCTTTTGCCCCTTTGTAACAGCTCCAATAATTTCTACGTGAACCACTGCTGCATCCTCGGCCCGTTTTTTCAATGAACGTACCAATGCTGCGGTATCCACCACAGGATTGGTATTAGGCATGGTTGCTACAGTAGTATATCCACCAGCTGCCGCTGCCTTGGTACCGGATTCAAAATCCTCCTTTGCCTCCTGCCCAGGCTCCCGAAGATGAACATGCATATCTATAAGGCCAGGACAAACAATTTTCTCAGCTGCCTCCACCACTTCATCGGCTGCATTTTTTATATTGGTGGCCACCTTGACGATTTTTCCATCCTCTATTAAAACATCAGCAATTTTGTCAATATTATTGGCAGGATCAATTACCCTACCACCCTTTATCAATATTTTCATGCTTCCTTACCCCCTGTCAGTGCATGAGTCAAAATAGCCATCCTGACCGCTACACCATTTTGCACCTGCTCCTGAATAGCCGAATGGTCACCATAGGCAACATATGGAGAAATTTCCAGCCCTTTGTTCATAGGACCAGGATGCAGAATAAGCACATCCTTCTTCGCCAGCTTCAATCGCTTCTCATTTAACCCATAAATTCTGGCATATTCCCTTGGTGATGGAAAAAGACCGGCCTTCTGGCGCTCCAGCTGGATGCGAAGAACGTTAATCACATCTGCGTCTTTAATGGCATCCTCCACATTATCATGAACCACAATCCCATCCTCCTGGAAGAGAAATCTTGGCATCAAAGTCTTTGGTCCAGCCAGATGAACCTCAACCCCCATTTTTCGCATCCCCTGAATATCCGACCGGGCAACCCGACTATGGGTTATGTCCCCCAAAACAGCATATTTTAAGCCTTCAAAATGACCCTTGTGCTCTTTTACCGTAAACAAATTCAAAAGGCCCTGAGAGGGATGAGCATGAGCACCATCACCAGCATTTATTATTACCGGAGAAGCGACCTTTGCTGCATATTCGGCAGCCCCTTCTGCCTTATGTCGCATTATGATAGCGTCAACCCCCATAGCTTCAACAGTATAAAGCGTATCCCGCAGGCTTTCGCCCTTTACAATACTGGAGGTTCCGGCAGTAATATTTACCACATCGGCACCGAGATATTTCCCGGCCAATTCAAAGGATGACCGGGTCCGTGTGCTAGGCTCATAAAACAAAGTCACTATTGACTTTCCCCGGAGAGCCGGTACTTTTTTTATGTCACGGTGGATGATATTTTTCATTTCCTGGGCACTTTCAAGAATAACCTGAATTTCTTCTTTGGAAAAGTCCGCCAATGCCAGCACATCTTTTCCTCTAAGGTTTACTTTAGCATTATCCAAGACAATCACTCCTTTTCTGACCCCGATGTTGGTATGGATATATAAATTACAATAAAAAAACTTTCTCATGCCGAGGCACAAGAAAGCTTAACTCTGCTTTTAGATACACCTATCCCTATAAATCATGATAGTATGCACACCCTACCAGCTTCCCTTATCAGCCTCACAGGACCAATTTCAAAGGTCATATAATATTTTCTGTATTAATATACACCAAATAATTCAATTTGGCAATCTAAATATTCATTAGCAAAAAAATACTCCCGACTACCCCTGGAGCGGATACAGGAGCCGGCGAAAAAATATAATAATACTATTCCCCCGTTGAGGCATAAACCAATGCCTTAACAGGAGATTTTATTGACCATCATCTCAAATTGATATACAATGTAATTACAAATGTACAATCAAAGGAGAAATATAAAATGGCAACTGTACCTACACAAGTCAGAATCGACAAAAACATAAAACGCGATGTATCCCTTTTATTCGACGAGTTAGGACTTGATATGTCTTCCGCCATCAATTTGTTTTTAAGACAATGCTTAATCCATCAGGGATTGCCTTTCAAAGTTCAAAAGCGCACATATAACGACAGGGTTCTCGCTGCCATGCAGGAGGCTTTAGAGATTGAAAAGGATGATTCTGTTCCTGGCTATGATAATATAGATGAACTGAAGAAAGCGTTAATGTCATGAAATATACCATCAAACACACTACTGCCTTTAAAAAGGCTTATAAACGCTGTATTAAGCAGCATTTAGATATAACGCTTTTGGATGGCATCATTAAGAAACTCGCCAATGGTGAGCCTCTTGATAAAAGGCACCACAACCATGCACTGACAGGCAATTTTGCAGGCTTTAGGGAGTGCCATATAAAACCTGATTGGCTTCTTCTTTATCGTACTAATAATGATGTTCTTATTTTAACTCTAGTTGATACTGACAGTCATTCTGAAATTTTGAATATATAATACTTTTCATATGTGCTAGGGGGCACAGGCACTATTTTGATGTAAATTACCTGTGTTTAAGGATTTTTTAATGAATTGTGTGGTATAATTTAGGGGAAGAATTTTCAAGGAGGAGCCAAAAATGTTTATGTTTAAAAAGAAGCTTGCTAAACTTATTACTGCCGCAATGCTGATGACTGTTCCAGCAGTTGCTATGACACCAGCCAAGGCTGATGCCAACTGGATTTCCGCAGCAATAAATGTAGGTGTTGCCGGATACCAAATGTCCCAGTATAACAAGGAAATTGATAAACTTAATAACACCGAAGAAGGGCGCCAATCCCTGTTTAACAGCATGAAGGAAAAGCAGGGGGTAAACACCGATCCATATCTGAACAGCCGTCTTGATGGAATCATGACCACCCTTCAGGATGCAGTGGCAGTCAGTGACCCTTCTATAAAGGAAAAGCCATTTTTGTACTTTTTAAACCCAAGCACGGATTTTAACGCCGCCTGCTCCCTTGGTCATGTTATGACTGTCAATACGGGTATTTTTGATTTACTGCGTACCGACGATGAGGTTGCAGTGGTGTTGGGCCACGAAATGGCTCACGGACAAAAGGATCATGTTGTAAAGGGCTTCAAAAAGTCCATACCAGTAACTCTCATAGGCACCGCCATTGCCTCTAATACCAGTACCATCGGACAAATAGCCACCGGATTGGTTGTAGACTACACCGAAAAGGTACATATTACCAAGCCTATGGAATGGGAGGCCGACAATTATTCCTTTGACTATCTGAAGGATTCTACCTACAACTTAGGGGCCTGTGCCGCCGTATGGCAACGAGTAATCGACAAATACAGCAGTCAGCAGGACAAAATGAGCGGGGATATTTTCTCTGTATCTGACCATCCTTCCCACGAAGAACGGTTGAATAATTACATCAAAAAAATGAAGGAATACAGCCATGATAAGGTTGATGTAAAGGGCAGCACCGTGTATGTAAACGATAAGGAGTTTGTTACTCCAGCGGCTGCCGGCGAAATGTCCAGTCAGATTCGGGCTTACTACCTGGCCGGCAATCTTGCCAGAGCCTTCCACAAGGACAAGAACGGAAAGGCAACTGTAGCCTACAGCACCGTGTATATTGGGGAGCAGCCAATCATCACTCCTACTGGCACAGATGAGTCACCAGAAGTCCTGGCAGAAAAGCTAAACAGTCTGTAAAATGAGACTTATTTAGTGGGAGCTTTAAACTCCCACTGAATATTAGGGCGTGTTGATTAATTCCATTCGCCCATCTTCACAGGTCTTGACTGTCCTTGCGTCGTTGACAAATCCTCGACATAGTACCACTATGACTGTGGTTTGTCGCCTAGCAA
>JAFVER010000024.1 GCA_017475925.1 Anaerovibrio sp.
AAATATGAAAAATGGAAAAGAAGTATTTTGATTTGAAAGGACAAGTGGCTCTCATCACGGGCTGCTCTACAGGACTGGGCGTTCAGATGGCTTGTGCGCTGGCTAATCAGGGCTGCAACATTGTGGCTATAGCACGACGCGAAGACAAACTGAAAGAAGTGGCAAGCATGCTGAAGGAGAAATATGGGGTGGATGCCCTGCCGCTGCGCTGCGACATTACCGACACCGATATGGTTGAAGAAACTGTGAAGAAGGCGCTGGAGCATTTCAAGCGCATCGACATCCTGATAAACAATGCTGGTACTGGTGCTGTTGCACCTGCTGAAGAAATAACCGACGAGCAGTTTGGCAACGAGCTGAATATTGACCTTTTCGGTTCGTTCCGCGTTGCACGAGCTGTTGCCAAATTGTCGATGATTCCAAACAAGTATGGCAGAATTATCAACATAGCCTCTATGTATGGACTTGTAGGAAACTCTATTGCTCCTTGCACCCCTTATCATGCTGCTAAGGGCGGCGTTGTGAACATGACTCGCGGACTGGCTGCCGAATGGGGCAAGCATGGCATAACTGTCAACGCAATATGTCCTGGCTATTTCTGGACTCCGCTGACAAAGGACACTCTTGAGACAGAGTGGTTTGCTAACTATGCTAAGACGGCTATTCCAAGTCAGCGCTACGGCAACGAGGGCGAACTTGACACGGCTGCCATCTTCCTTGCTTCGCCTGCCAGCAGTTATGTGAACGGCGTAGCCCTGCCTGTAGACGGCGGCTATACTTGCGTATAGATTTTTAGTTGGCATCAGCAAGACAAGCATGTATTAATTGCGGGATAGGCTTATAAGGCAAAAGACTTATAAGCCTATTTCCATTTTTATAAGACTGAAAAACTTACAAAACAAAAAAATACTTATAAATCGTAACTAAAAAAAACAGCCCGATTTTATGACGAAAAAAGTAAAAAATCTTGACAAACGGAATTTTAATTCTAGAGAAAGATTTTCTATACAAAGCTTCTGTATGAGTAGACGGATCATAGAATAAATATTTATAACTTCCTCTATCAACTGGATCTTTAAGTTCAAATGTTCTCCCATTTGGATAACTAGGAGCCTCCACATTAAAGGGATTATTCATAACTATTTATGTTTAACCAATTTATATCCTGTTAACCCAATTCCAAAAGGCAGTAATCCATATCTAATATCATTTATTTTAAAGTTGTCCCTTTTTCCTAAAGGAATCCTGACACCATTATTATCATAAGTTACTGCGTCTGCTGATTTAATTTGATTTGGTTTTGTAGCCACATATTCTGTCATGTCAAATGTTTCATCCACCAAATCATCTGGAAGTGTTGAAATAACTCCATCATTGTCAGTAATTACTTTCCCATATAAATCTGCATTTTCATCTCTTACATGCCTCAGAGGATTTTTGATATTGAGATAAGTATCGTAAATAATAGAAGTCTTTTCAGCATCTGCATATATTTGTGCCAACTCCTTATTAGGAGCAAAATAAGCCCCCTTCCCATAATAACCTTCATCAAGAGTTGAATATTTTCCTGTAGTATCAAATTCATTAAAACGTTTTCCTGTTCCGTGATAAGAGTGTATTGGATTTCCATTTTTATCAACAATTTGAGTATCAGGAGCACTAACTTTGAAATGTAAATCTCTCAACCTTTGAGATTCAGCCATATCACCTCTAGCAATAGCAGCATCTTGTGCAGTTGTCCATTGTTCAGGAGTTACACTAGTAGCATTTTTTGGAGTTATAGTAATTTTAGAATTACCAACCATCAACGGCTCATTTGTTGTTATATCTCTCCTTCTAACCACAGGTTTAACATATTGTCTTTTTGGCCCTACTGCTTCTGCTGGATGGATGAATTGTTCTGGATGAGTGTAAGTATTAGCTACTATATCTTGAGTTGCTTTATTTTCTGCCTATATTGCTCTATGCCGACCTGGCATTTTATAAAAATAGAAGCAGTGCCAAAAGCAGCAATATCTCCTATTGTAAATGCTGCTAATCCTATAGCTGGCAATGTGTATTCTCAACCAAGTGAGACTCCATTTGCCATGTTATAATTACCTTTCCTGAAAATTAATCATCATTATTATATTTCACTCAAATACATATTATTTCCAAAATCTGTAAACAAATCTATCAGCAAATATCTACTATCTAATTTATAATAAATAGTATTTTCAAAATCTTTCATTTTTGGTTCTGCATTAAATATCCACCCCGTATATGTATTTTTCCTGTTTTATATAATTCCCTTATTTCATCATACGATTCTTTTACTTCCCAGATTATTTGTTCTAATCTTATCTATAAATTCCCACATTTTTTAGTAGTGAGTTCCATCAGATATTTTTATAAACATATTATTTTCAAAAGATTAAGATAAACAATTATTAACTCTTCTGGCAATCACGTCGTCAGCGCCACACTCAAATGGCATGCAATGGAGCTTGACAAAATCGCATGGGGGCAGCTCAACCATACAAACGCCCCCATGATCATCACTGACAACAGATTGGAGTTCACTCCACACTAAAGAATTTCTGAGAAACTATAGGTGCCTGCATACTTTACTGGTTCTTACTCTCCATTGCAAAAAGGCAAAAAAGGTAAAAAGCAAAAGAAGGCAAAGAAAGGGCAAAAAGGATAAAAAGAGCAAAGGCAGGCAAAAAAATGTCCCGCCTTCAGGGAGGAAGGCAGGACGACAGCGGGACAAATCAGAGTCCCGAAATATAAAGGGGGCGGCTGCCTACTCTCCCGCATTGCATTGCAGTACCATCGGCGCAGGCGGGCTTAACTTCTCTTTTCGGAATGGGAAGAGGTGGGACACCGCCGCAATAACCAACCAAAATGTCTTTTGAATTGAAAACTGAGAATCGAGAAT
>JAFVER010000025.1 GCA_017475925.1 Anaerovibrio sp.
AGCCCCGCCACTCACCTCCACGGGTTCTGTAGTGTGCCAGCCCTATAAACTTAGTATAACTATTCTAAACAATTAGCGGAAGGACCGTTTCATGACCTAATTGGTGCCTTTCGCAGAAAGGCGGTTTATAATTATGAAACATCTTTCCATAATAAATTTTAAAAGGAAGATTCACCGTACCAGAAGCCTTCCTTTATTTTTTTGTTTGTTATTGTTTTTTTATTGCTGGTAGCTTTGCCAACAAAATTACATGATCAGTCTCATCCAGAGGATATGCAAACATATGGTGATGCTTCTGCGGCTTCCCATCATGACTCTAAAACCCACAAGGTTGTTTTGGTAGGATATACAGAAACCGTAAATTTTTCCGAGGGTATGAGCGATAACGCGAAAAAATACGGTATGGCCTATGATTATCTACAAAAGGTTTCCTACTATACCAACTGGGATTACGTCTATGTATATGGCGACTGGGATGGTCTCATGAAAAAGCTCATTAACGGAGAGATTGACGCATTAGCCGGCGTTAGCAAAATTCCTGAAAGAATAGATAAAATGCTTTTTCCTGAATATGCCATGGGTCACGAAGAGTATTATATATACACCAAGGCCGATAACAAGCTGGCCTATGAAAACATAGAGGGCCTTTCGGGACATACCGTAAGCGTTAATAGCAGCACTACAATGTATGACATTCTTCAGCAATGGAACAAGCTTGGTAATTATAATATAAATATTGTTACCTATACCAGTAATTTAGACCGTTATGGGGATTTCAATCAAGGTAAGGCTGATGCCACAGTTGACACTAATAATACAATTCGTACAAAGGATAATCTTGTACCAATTGCTCAGATTGGCCAGTCAGAATTTTACTTGGCCATAAATAAAAATCGGCCTGATTTAGTTAATGACCTCAATGCTGCCCTTAATAAAATCAATTCCATGGACCCGAATTTTACCAATAAGTTGACCAACAGCTCTACTTTTCCAACCAGGCTATAACCTCGCATCTTCAATATGATGAATTGGCCTGGCTAAAAGAGCATCCCGTTATCACTGTAGGTTTTATAGATAATTACCTACCATTATCTGATTTAGATGATGATGGTCAGATTAATGGTGTTGTTAAGGATATTCTTAACGAAATGGCCAGCAGACTTAATATTGAAAACAAGATTCAGTTTGTTTACGTACCATTTAAGTCTTACGAATCCATGATTGCCAGTTTAAAATGCCGAGAGATAGATGTGGCATTTCCAGTAAATAATGATGTGTTTTCAGCTGATGAGGCAGATATATTTTTAAGTGCTGAGGTTCTGAATTTTCCAATGTATTTAATATACACAGGGGACTATGCTGATCTTAACCTGCGTCGTATGTCAGTTATTAAGGGAAATACCATTGGTGAGCTTTTTATAAAAAAGCATTTTCCTCAGGTAGAGATTGTAGCCTATGATACTGTCGAGGACATGCTGAAGGCTGTCAAGCATCACGAAGCCGATGGTTGTATTCTCAATCAGTTCCGCAAGGATGGTTATCTCGTTCATGTTGATTTCAGTGACCTCAATGCTATTATCTTGAATGATTATAGCAGTCGTAGCTTTGCGGTAAACCGGGGTAATAATGAGCTATTGTCTATTATAAATCGTGGTATTACAAACCTTCCGGGAGATTTTGCCCTTAATTCCACATCTTCATATGTAGGTATGTTGTATTCTATGACCTTAAATGATTATATTCTCAGACATATCATTGCCTTTATGATTATAGCCGGTACAATAACGGCAATACTAAGTGGACTATTGGCATACATTTACATCATCCAGAAAAATAAACGTAAAATGCGGTATCTTGCCAATCATGACAGTCTCACCGGCCTACAGAACCGTCACAGCTATAAGGAATTTACCATTGAGTACAATAAACAGGATGTAAAAAAGGATATAATCATTGCTATTATGGACATAAACAGTCTAAAACACATCAATGATACTCTAGGCCATGACGCTGGTGACGAGCTTATAACCGGTGCGGCAAAATGTATGAAAAAAATCCTTTCACCTTACGGTGAGGTTTACCGCATGGGTGGTGATGAATTTATGGCGGTTATCCAATATGACTTAGAAAATTGGCCGAAAATTCTTCAATCCCTTAGGAATGCCTTTAGTAAATGGTCAGGAAAGATAGTAAAGAGCCTGTCGGTATCCATTGGAATAGCAAGCAATCAGGAAAACAAGGCTTTAACCCTAGAGGAAATGATTGCCATAGCTGATAAGCAAATGTATGCTGAAAAAGCAGCCTACTACAGTCAAAATGGTCATAATCGTCGTTCTAAGAGAGATTAGTTCCGTTCATTATTACGTTTTCTAAACACATGGGGACTACATCCCTGATATAGCCGAAATGCCTTGCTGAAATGACTGGGATTGGAAAATCCACAGGCTATCCCGATTTCCAATATGGATTGTGAGGTTTCCAGAAGCATTTCCGTCGCTACCTGTAAACGATAGTTTTGTATGTATTGTCTTGGAGTCAGCCTGAAAACTCTGCTGAAGCAACGTTGAGCTTCCCGTTCACTTATTCCGGCATATTCCGCCAATTCACATGTAGAAATCGGTTCAGAATAATGTCCATGGATGTAATCCACCATCTCTTTAATCCGCTCCATGGTTGGTGTTATGCAGCTGTCTGCCGACAGATTTTGTTCATCCCCAAGAATTATAAGGGCCTTCCCCAGATTATAACGAATATCAAGCTCAAACCCCTGAGGTTCATTTTTGGCTGCTATAAAGGCAGCCTTTATTTTTTCAATTACCTCCCTATCCTGTTTGTTGCTCCTAAACAAAAATTTTCCCGGAAAAGCACTATTTGAAATAATTGGATGTAAATATTTTTGATAAAAAATTGTTCCAATTCCACCGCTTATAAGTGCTTCATCAAATACAAGATAACAAACCCTACAGCGTATACTATTAATCTGATATTTATGTAATACCCGAGAATTGCAGAAAAAACCATCCCCCTCCTCTAATATTGATTTTTCACCAGCATATTCCACTATGGCACTGCCAGAGTAAATATACATCATTTCTATTTCATTGTGCCAGTGCCAGGGAATAGACTCAATGCCCCCTTTTTTCCAATCACTTATATACACGCTACAGGGAAATAATGGGGTATCATGCATTTGCTCCTTTTTCCGATCCGCAGCGATACGGATGGCTGTCATTTTTTTTATCATTTTTACTCCTGTCGTTTTTAGAACATTTTTTGTCGTATATTGGGCAGATTATAAATATGGTCTCTGCTATATTATACATAAAGAAAGTTAGTTTGTAGAGTCTTTAAGGAGGTATGCGTTATGAAAGCTGTTACTAGTCCTTCCCTTTCCGATATGAGTTTTGTTCATCGTGTGTTTATGCCGGTTAATACCCGTCACTTCAGCTTTTTGGAGGGAGAAAGCTCCCATTATTCCAAGGAAGATGAAATGAGCTATCGTATGCATATTCATGAGCTTAGAATCGGTACCTTTGCAGGTATTGTAGGATTGATGGCTTTGGCTATTTGCCTCTGATGGTTTGATTTTTACTTTCACTTTTACTCTATAAAAATTCCCTTCAATAACACCAGCTATTTTTTAGCTGGTGTTATTTCATATATATATAAATGAGCACCGACATATACCAGTCAGTGCTCATTTTTTTAATCTCCACACATATGACAGGCCACCTGATGGCCCTTTATTTCCCTGATTTCAGGTCGCTCATTATAGCAACGGTCAATCACCTTGGGACAGCGATTGGCAAAGGGACAGCCATTGGCTGTTGCCTTTGTTACTTCTCCCTTTACCAGGGATATATCTGTGCGAATATCCGGATCTGGTACCGGTATAGCCGCCAGTAAGGATTTTGTGTATGGATGCAAAGGATTGGCATATAAGAACTCAGCCTCAGCCAGCTCCATTATTTCCCCCATATACATTACTGCCACACGATGGCTTATGTATTTTATCATTGCCAAATCATGGGCAATAAATAAATAGGTAAGCCCCAATTCCTTTTGCAACCTGCTCATGAGATTGACTATTTGAGCCTGTATAGAAACATCCAGGGCCGAAATCGGCTCATCACAAATAACAAGCTCCGGATTCAGGGCCATGGCTCTGGCAATCCCGATTCTTTGCCGTTGCCCACCACTGAATTCATGAGGAAACCGATTGGCCTGCTCACGACTTAGACCAACCATATCAAGTAATTCATAGACCCGATTGTTTTCCTTGGCTTTATCCTGATATATATTATATATTCTCAATGGCTCAGCAATGAGCTCTGCTACAGTCATTCTTGGATTCAAGCTTGCATAGGGGTCCTGAAAAATCATCTGTATATGACGACTGCTGCCCTTGGATAAATCAAGCTGCCGACCCTTTAAAAAGACCTGACCAGCCGTCGGGGTGTAAAGCCCCATAATTGTTCTTCCTGCGGTAGTTTTCCCACAGCCGGATTCACCTACCAGCCCAAGGGTTTCACCGGGATAAATATCAAAGGAAACACCATTTAAGGCATAAGCATATTCCTTAGGCCGACCCAAAAAGTCAGTTTTTGTCACAAAATGCTTAGTAAGCTTTTTCACTGAAAGCAATGGTTCAGCAGCTTTATTCATACTACATCCCCTCCTTGTTCAGTCTTTACAGGCAGCCAACATTCAACAGTATGCTTATCACTTATTATATGACTCTTTGGACAGTGCTCGCCACATACCTTCATGGCATAAGGACATCTAGACAGAAAGCTACAGCCCTGTATATCATATAGCAGGTCTGGTGGCTGACCATTAATAACCGGTAACTCTTTATCACCGGCCATATCCATCCGTGGCAGGGAATTAAGCAGACCTTTTGTATATGGATGCTGTGGCTGGTGAAAAATATCACCTACACTACCTGTCTCCACAATTTTTCCGGCATACATTACATTTACCACATCACATATACGGGCAATTACCCCCAAATCATGGGACACAAGAACAATGGACATCCTCATATCGCGCCGTAGCACGGCAAGAAGCTCCAAAATCTGCGCCTGAATAGTAACATCCAATGCAGTGGTAGGTTCATCGGCAAACAATAATTTTGGCTTGCCCATCAGTGCCATGGCAATCATCACCCGCTGACGCATACCACCACTAAATTGATGGGGATATGCCTTCATTCGCTCTTTAGCGTTAGAAATCCCCACCCTTTCCAGCAGCGCTATGGCCTCCTTCCAGGCATCACCCTTGGATACTCCAGTTATCCCCTCAGTCATTTGCTGACCAATTGTCAATACAGGGTTCAATGAAGTCATGGGGTCCTGGAAAATCATTGCCATGGATGAACCACGAAGGGCTGTCATTTCATTATCCGATAAATGTGTTATATTTTTTCCCATAAAGGAAATTGTACCGCCACTTATAAAGGAATTTTCTTTTGGCAGCAGTCCCATCACAGCATGGGCAGTAACACTTTTTCCACAGCCTGATTCACCTACTATACCGACAATTTCCCCTTCACCAACAGAAAAATCAACTCCTCTGACGGCTTTTATATCCCCCCGATAGGTATGGAAGCCTACGGACAAATCCTTTACTGAAAGTATTTCATTCATTGTCAAAGCTCCCTTCTAGCGCCGCAGCTTTGGATCCAGGGCATCCCGCAATCCATCACTGAAAAAGTTAAAGGCCAGCATTGTCAAGCTAATGGCCGTAGCCGGAAAAACAAGCTGTAACGGAAAGGCTCTCATGGAATTTATACCATCAGAACACAATACTCCCCAGCTGGCCATGGGGGCGGATACACCAAGTCCGATAAAGCTTAAAAAAGCTTCTGTAAAAATGGCATCTGGTATGGATAAGCTCAAGGAAACAATAATAACCCCAAGGGCATTAGGAATAAGGTGTTTAAATAATATTCTGCCTGAGCCTGCCCCCATGCTTTTTGCGGCCAGGACAAATTCCTGCTCCTTGATTTTCAGCACCTCACCTCGGACAATTCGGGCCATTTGCAGCCAATAGCTGATACCCAAGGCAATGAAAATATTCATGAGTCCCGGCTTAAACACTACCATCAGCAAAATTACATATAAAAGAGTAGGCACACTATAAAGAATATCGACAATATTCATCATTATCCGGTCAGTTCGCCCACCAACAAAGCCGGAAATACCACCATATATAACCCCGATAAACAAATTTATGAGGCTGGCCACTATTCCTATGGACAGAGAAATTCTGGCTCCATACAAAACCCTTATAAACATGTCCCGACCCAGATTATCAGTACCAAAAAAATGCTCCATTGAAGGGCCCAGGTTAGTTGCGGTAAAATCCTGGTCCTCATAGGAAATACTGGAAAACATGGGAATAAATATTGCTGCAGCCGTGATTAATACAATAAAAAGCATTCCTGCCATGGCAGCCTTGTCCTGCTTTAACCGCTGCCAGGCATCATGCCAATAGCTGGCTGGTTCCTCTGCTGTCTGGTAAGAAGCTGCAGCCTCCTTATGCTCAATAGGAGTAAAATCATATTCTGTATTCATTATGGTTCTCCTCCTTTCCCAAGCTTTATTCTTGGATCCAACAATGGATAAATAATATCAACTATAATGTTCATAAAAATTATCAAGGCACTGTAAAAAATTGTTACACCTAAAATTACCGTATAATCCCGGTTATAAATACTGGTGACAAAATAGCTTCCCAGCCCCGGTATGGCAAAAATAGTCTCAATAACAAAGCTGCCAGTCAATATACTGGCCACCATAGGCCCTAAATAGGTAACTACCGGTACCAGGGCATTTGGTAAAGCATGTCTAAAAAGAATATATACTGTACTCAATCCTTTTGCCTTGGCAGTTTTTATATAATCCTGACCTAAAACCTCCAGCATACTGGAGCGGGTGAGCCGTGTAATAAAGGCCATAGGCATAACAGCCAGGGCCACCGCTGGTAATATTCTATTCTGCCAGCCATCCCACATAGCTGCCGGAAACCAGCCCAGCCTCATAGCAAATATATCTACTAAAAGTGCTGCCATAACAAATCCAGGAACGGCAATACCAAAGGTAGTAAGAAAATTAACCCCCTTATCCTGCCAGGTATTTCGTCGGTAGGCTGCCAATATTCCGGCTGGTACACCAATCAAAAGAGCAATGATGACGCTTTCCAGCCCCAACTCAAGGGACACCGGAAAGCTTTCTGCAATAATATCATTAACAGAACGCCCTACATATTTGAAGGATGGCCCCAAATCCCCCACAACAACATTGCTTATGTAATCGCCATATTGTGTAAGCAAAGGATCATTTAATTTATACCTGGCTTCGATATTTGCCTTAACCGCCGGTGGCAAGCTTTTTTCCTGGGTGAAGGGTCCACCTGGAATAGCGTGCATCAGCAAAAATGTGACAGTCATAACAATCCAAAGAACAATTATGGAATTAAAAAGTCTTTTTATCAAATAAGTAAGCATGGTCCATCCTCCACCATTGGTTATTTTTTATTCAGTCCTTCATAGAGGGCACTCATGATTGTTTCTTCCCAGATGAAATTACCACTGAATTTTCCTTTACTTCGTACATCATCCTCTGACAATCCAACGCCATTAATAATATACAAAAAACCATCCCTGGAGCCAGGGGCAAAAAACATACCGGAATATAACCCGAAGGCCTGTCCCGTATGGCCAATCAAAAAAATATCCTGCTGCGGATATACCCGGGACGAGGTATCCCCCCTTATTTGATACAACCCCAAGCCATAGGACAGCAAGGTATCATCACCGGTATCGCCATTATGCCCGTTATAGCTCCATTGTATACGTAGCATTTCATTGATTGAAGCTTCCTTCAAAAATTCTTTACCCCGAAAATTGCCTCTGTTCATTAACATCAGTAAGGCATTGTACATTCCCTCAAGGGAAATACGCAGCCCCCCCTGGGGAGCAAAAAAGGTGGCATTGGTACCTGGAGTATAATTGTCCAAGGAATAAACCCGAAGATCATCATGAAGAACGTAGGGATTTTGCATAGTAACAGTATCCCGAGCCGGCTTTATGCCTCGAAAATTGTCCATAACCGGTCGCCAAGGCATATCATCGCGCCAATTTCCTGCAATATCCTTTTTCTGATACAAAGTCCCCAAACTGGCAAATTCATTTATTGACAAATTGCCTGGCAAGTAGCCTCCATTTATATCCAATGCCTTCAAAACATGGTTTTGTACATAATGGTCAAAGCGTTCCTTGCTTACAGCTTCAACAATTGTACCCAAAAGGCCATAATTAAGATTACAGTAAGAGAAAAATTCTCCCACGGGCTCATTGACGGGGGAAAAATGGGCTCCATCCTCATAAAACTTACCCTCTGGAACAAAAAAGGCCCTTACAGAATATCCTGGCGGTATGCAATAAACCATTCCATCACGCAACCCAGAGGTATGATTTGCCAGCATTTTTACCGAAATTACTGTATCAGGAAACTCAGGATGACGCAATTTAAAGCCTAAAAAATCACTTATGTCAGCATCGAGGGAAAGCTTCCCCTCTTCTATCAGCTGCAGGACAGCATAAATGGTAAATTGCTTGGATATAGAGGCAATGCGAAAAAGAGAATCCATTTTGAAGTGCCTAGGCTCAGTTCCCAAAACCGCATAGCCTCCACAAAAGGAAAACACCGGCTTACCATCCTTTATAAGTACAGCACCCACCCCCGGTGCCTGAGTATAATGGTTACCCACCATACCCCGTAGTTCATTCTCTAATATATCAAACTCAGCCATTTATTTGCCTCTTTATGCTGAATAAATACATATACGAACGTTATTATCCACATGCTGAATAATTTTTTTCATATTTTCTTCGCTGACAGCGACACACCCCTGCGTATAATCATACTCACCTATGCAATGAATAAAAATATATGATCCACGTCCCGGTATGCACTCCTTGTTGTAATCCACGAACAGGCCATAGTTAAACTGCGGGGCTCCATTATTCATTGGATCAAGCTCCAATTTTTTCAAAATCTCTGGGGGGATATTTCTGTCATCAATCAATTTGTTGTAGTAAATGCCATCAGCACAAAAAATGTGTTCATCAAACAGGAGATAATCAGCCCTTGTCCCGGGATTTTTCTTAATGCCGCCGGCTGTAATGATGCCAAAATCTCCTTTAGGGGTTTTTTTATCTCCCTCCATGGTTTTACCAATTCCGTATTTTCCAACAAAGCCATCACATTCCAGCACTAATTTCCAGGCAGTGTCTTTATTTTTCTCATATAGCTTAACAATAGCGCTACTGCCACCTAAGTATTGTACAAAAATTACCTGCCTTACCTGGGCTTTATTGCCATATTCTTTAAGCTTTTCCTGCCAGATTGGGTTGCTTTCTATTACAGTAGCAGAGACACTATGCATAATCAAGAGGTTGTATATGATAAAGCATAATGTTGTAAAAAATATCATCTTCATATATAAAGCCCTCCACTCCATAATAATTTAAACTTACCACATACATAATAATCTATTTATGCTTACCGAAGATACCCCTACCGGTTGCTATGCAACCACCTCCCCAATGGGGAAG
>JAFVER010000026.1 GCA_017475925.1 Anaerovibrio sp.
CGATAAGCTCTCCGGCGTTTATCGGAAGTAAAATGTTCTGCCTTATGAGGCTGGAGGCTCCTTCACTGATACAAAAAACAGATGCCCAGAAGGTGACTCCTGCCCATACTCATAGCACGAACCTTGGAGCTGGTACCAAAAGCATGACTACAATGTATCAAAGAAATATGCTGAAAATTGGCTTTATTTTACTATACATTTGAGCCATGTATAGCAATTTAAAAACTGTACAAAATGGTATTATGTGCCAAAATGTACAGCAGAAAAGCCCTTATATTGTGGCAACAAATACTGGAATGTACAGAAGAATATAGGCGAACAGCAGGAAGTAAAAACCTTATACTATAAAGTCATGTATTGGAAGGTCTTGGTTCGTCCCCGGCTTCGGGGCCTCGTGGGGGGCCCAGGGAAGCCGTACTTTATTGCGTGGCCATGCTCTGGGGATTCCGCTTTAAATGGCTTTTGCTTTAGCAGAAGCCGTCCTTCCGCGGAGGGTGAGGCTATGGCTTGCCATGGCCTCAGCTTTCGCTACTCTCTGAGAGATGGTGAGAAATAAAAAACGGGGGTATGACTGCGCCCCTCTGGGGTGTAGTGATACCATCCGGGTACTACACTTGGAGATGGGTGCGGTGGCTGGAGTGCGCGGACTGTAGAGCAGCCCATCGGGCGGAACGGAAGGGAGCGACAGGACAGCTACCGCCGTACTGGCCCAGTAGTAGGCACTGGACAAAATGCCGACAGCTGTGTATGGGTTCTGCTTGCAGGTTCCATACTCTGCTGTTCGGGGCATCACTTATAGTCGGGGTGTAAGCGGTGACTGGAAGGACTGGAGCGAAGCGTAAGAAAAGACAGTGACCGCGTATACTGGCCCAATAGTAGGCACTGGCCAACAATTCCGGCGGCTGGGTATGCTCCCAGCTTTCTTCAGATACTGTCAGGGCTTTTCATGGCATAGCCGGAATCCGTGATGTAGGCATGACAGGGAAAGACCTGGGGCCAATGCTGCTGGGGGTATACTCTGCCGTCCAGGGCACCTCGCAGAGTCGGTGTTTCAGACGCTGGAGTGTGGCTGACCGCACGTAGGGGAGGACAGACACCGCAAGCGGCTCACTTCAATCAAGGCACCAGTAAGTGGCTTGGTTTGTGGTGGCCTCCTTCGTACCCCCTTCATAATAAAAAATAGGGCTACTGGCTTTTACTAATATATACAATTTCCACTATTTGGGCTAACTAGGTGCTTTCACCTATCAAAGTGTCCCAGCATGAGCGCACATAAAAATATACCCTCCTTCCCAGATGTCCAAGAAAGAGGGTACATATCAAAAATTCCAAAGGTTTTATTGTTGAGCAACAAAGCCTAAGCCGTCACTTTTACCTCCATACTTCATATCCTGAAGGTCTGTTAAACCAATAACATATCCTTTTAAGCTGACCTGTGCATTATTTTGTATACCATTACCGTTGCCAACAACATCTACAGATACATAAACTCCGTCATTCGTTCTAATCATGGCATTGAAACACTCTTGACCTATAAATTTGCGAGCTGCATGGTCTGGAGGATAGTGCTGAATATTATATATTGTCCCTGTTATAGTAACAACTTTACCATAAAAGTCCCACGGCTTTTGCATAGCCTGTTGTGTATTAAGCGGTTCTCCGGGTTGGTTAGGAATATAATCGGGATATTTTTTTATCAATTCTAATGCTTTTTTGATATTTTTATGGTCATCATCCTTTTGTGTAGCAGTATCCCACCCTGTGGTAATTTCCTTAACCATATTTTCTTTCTTTTTTTCTTCTTGTTTAGCTTTTTCAGCAGCTATTTCCTCTGGTGATTTTTCAGCCTTTTCAGTTACTTGAGCAGATTTAGTGGAGTCGCTTTTGGTAGAGGATGAATTACCACTCATACCAAAGCCCAAAAGCAATGATACAATACATACCGCTCCAATTATTCTTTTGGTTTTACTTATTTTTTGATAAACAGGATCGTCTTTATAATTATCTCCTGCATTTTTCCTCGCATTTGCTTTTTTCCGCCAATACACTATAAAGGCAATAAGAGTTACGAAAAAAATAAAAAACATAAACCCTGACATAAAAATCCCTCCCAAGTTTTGTATATGTATTTCCTATGTGGATATAATTCTCCCCCCCGTGGATATTCCTTCTTTATAGTAAAAAATATTATTTTAGAAACCAGTATGTTGGTTTCTGACACCGTAAGCGGCTCACTTCAATCAAGGCACCCTAGTTTTTAAGAGTGTGGGTGGCCTCATTCGTACCCCTTTATTTTATAATTTGTTTATTTCCAATTTAGATTTAAGCCATATAATATATCCAAAATATAGCGAGGGGGTATCTGTTATGAAAAAGAATTATGGGCTTGACTGGCTTCTTTTTATCAGTGGTTTAATTTGTATTGTTACCGGTTTAATGCTTGATTTTCACCTTATTTCTGGTGGCAGAGAAGCAAGGCTATTATACCGAAACATCCATATTTACAGTGGTTATTTTATGGCTGTTGGACTATTGCTACATTTATTCTGGCACAAGGGCTGGATTTCCATGGCCACAAAGAAGATTTTAGGCCACAAAAATACCCCTGCTTCAAACCATTAATTAGATTAAAACAGGGGCTAGAAGGTTATTCAGTTATCTTCAATAGCAATTCCTCAATATTATTCCCGCTGAAGAACACCACTCTTTTCTTCAGCTTCCGGGCCCGCTCAATTACCTTGTACCACTGGGCATGGGCCATGTAGTCGGTTTTAATGACAACCACATCCGCCTTGTCCATGATTTTGGCATCAAAGCCGTAATTATCCGCATCCACAATATTATAGTCTGGAGCCGCTTTCTTTAGTTCCGCCTGCCAATTTGGATGGCCACCAAAGACAACGGCTTTTGTATTTTGGGACTTGGCCATGATTTCCTGTCTGTCTGCCTCCCAATGCTTCATAATATTCTTTGTGCTTAATTTCTGCTCTATCAATAATCATATTTACAAAAGGATTTAACGGACACCAATTATCTGGAACCCTGCACCATGTTTCATAACTTCTGACTGTATCACCAAATATTTTAAAGAAATATCTGTGTCCGTCCAGTCCACCAGTATCTGATTTACCAGATGGGCCAAAATCATGTTTTAAAAAATCCCAAACTATGGCCATATCATCATCTGATAATTGGCTTTTCTTGACTGGTACAAGCTGTCTGATATAGTTCTTAAAATCTGGAAGTTTTTCCAAATTCTCAAGGCTATACTTTATATTGCTTTTTTCAAATTCCTCTCTGATATTATTTTTTTCAGCAAATTCTATACATTCCTTAGAATAGTCTGTTGTGGTTAATCCAACATTCCAAAAAAGCCAAAAGCTTCCATCTTCCAGTTGATGTATTTGGGCACAAAAAGCTGGTGGTCTTTGTGATGGTATTATTTTCAGTTCTGCAAGCTCTTTTCGGCTACTAACAGAAAATGAATATATCTCCCGATATTCACTCATAACAGCTTCCCCCAGTATACTTACTGACTAATACAGCTCCACGGTAATCCCCTTATGATCAGACAGCTTCTTTTCCAAATTCCACTCAGAGACTTTACACTTCATATCCCCCACGAAATACCCGGAAACTGCTATATGGTCAATACACTCGGGCTGCTCCTTGGTGAGCAGCTTTATATTTTCTTGCTCAAATATATTCAGAAATAACTTTCTGGCAAAATTAGTGAAATAATAATTATCAGAGAAGCTGCAGTTAAAATCCCCACAAATACACATATTCCCAAGTTTGGACAACCTCTGTATATCCTCAATGTGATGCCTTACTTCGTCCTTGAAGGTGGCCGTTCTGTTGCCAAGTATTCCCACAATAGTTCCATATACCAGCAGATTTCCGCAATCTGTGGCCAGTTCGGCACAAATAGCGGTGTATTTATCATGGGTTTCGTGCATCTTCACAAGGGGATAATTGCTATATATGGACACGCGGTTTTCTGTGTCCCCATATCTGGCGGGAAGGGGATAATCTTCTGGAGCCTGGGAAATCAATGGCGTATGAAACTCATAAGGATAATCCTGTTTAAATCGCCTGTCCGATTCCGTCAGTACCAATATATCAGCCTTCTGCTCATGGCAAAGCTGGTACATCTGCTGTTCTCTATCCTTATGCTTAAACCGCTCAATATTCCATGTGGATATAATCATTTCCATCAGCCCCGCTATTTACCTATTTTCATCCAATCTTCCTTTTGTTTTTCAAGTCCTTCTTTAACAGTTCCCTTCTTATTTATGCGGTTCATTATTCCCATATATCCGGGATGTGCCAGGGGGAAAGTTCTTGTGGTCTTGTTTTCTTCATATTCAACTTCAATTGATTTATTTTTTTCGATAAAGCCATTATATGTCCCACCAAATCCTTCCGGCTTTTGGTTTTCATCTCTTTTCAGTGTATCAAAAACACATTCAAAGGTGAGTCTGCCAAGGCATAGGATATTTTCCGGTTCCAGAATTTCTACAAGCCTTTTAAAGAATTCAGCATCTTTTTTTATAAGTTCTTTTGCCATACCACCGCTTTCCTTGCCTTTTCTGTAACCAAGGCAGAAATTGGTGAAAAACAGATCATCATAGCGTTTAGTGTCGATATTATAAGGTTTTCCCTCACTATCTTTAAGGACCTTAAAAAGCTCCACTAAATTATCATCAGTGTCAAAAACCGCCTTTTCATAATAAGGTTCTTCATGGCCATTATTTATGGCAATCACTCTATCAATAAAGTCATCTCGTCCCAAGAAAGGGTTGCCCCAGTCCTGTCCAACCAAAAGATATTTTATGTGTGGGGTCTTTTGTTCGTACCCCAGCCCCTGCCAGTATGTGTAGAGATTTATTTCCTTACAGATATCAGTATCGAGAGCGGCCAATTCAATTTTATTATTTTTATGCTCGTCAGGATTATCGCGATAGGATTTTTGCGAATCCTCCACCAGTTTACGATATTGCTCAGCTTTATCCGTCCCCATAAAATTTACCCCCACATTTTTTTCACCAGCTCCAGCAGTTCATCTTCACTGTTATAACGGTGTATCTTAAAATATTCATTTCCGGAAAGCATAGCAGAAAGCTGTGTTTCATTAGGGCGATAAAAGATATGGACTTCCTTGTTATGGGCTTCAGCATAAGCCAGCTCATAACCAACTCCCAGGGACACCTGGGTACATTCAGCCACCACAACATCACATTCCCGCAGCCATGCCGTGTCCTGCTCGTATATGGCCTTATCCCCTTTATCTTCTATAGTCGAAAGGCTCAAATCCCCCACATGCTCAG
>JAFVER010000027.1 GCA_017475925.1 Anaerovibrio sp.
ATTTGTTGCTTTGCAATAGAACGCTGGTCTTTCATTGTAAATCTCCTTTGCGTCAAATAAATTATAACATGAAAAAGTTTATTAGGGTAGCAATTGATGTGCGTGGTAATATTAAAGCATAATGAATAAATACATTAATATAATAAAATAATTTTTAGAATAAATCAAAGAAATAAGTAATAAATAATTTAAAATATAACTTAATGAACAATACCATCATCCTCTAAAGGGGGGAAGCAAGCTTTAACCCTACGCTAACGGGTGCTAGGCTCCCATCCTCTTAGGTGGGAGTTAAGCACCCATAGCGGTCAGTGTCTACTGTTCAACTTCAACGTAGTCTTGTTATAAAATTTAGCCTCTGGATTCCAGAAACTGGATGAAGGCGGCTTTTTTTGATTGTGAAAAAAGTGAAAAGAATATGCTGAATAATATGCTATAATAAGAAAAATTATAGGAATTAGATAATAAGCAAGATGAAGGCATATGGGGGGTATCTTCCATACAAATAAGAGAAAGTATTGGCATGTTAGCGTATAGTAGAATATATGGAGGTGCGGTGATGACAAAGCATATGATAAAGAAAGTGGTAGCGGGTCTTATAATAGCGGGGATAGGAGTGTTTTCTCCAATAGGGGCTGTTGTAAATGAAAATGGTTGTAGCATACAAATGAAAATAGTTCAGGCAGAAGCTCTCGCCAAGGTGGAGAATACATATGAAGCTGATGGGCTGAGGCTGTCAGTTCCAAAGAAATATAAGGATTCATTGTTAGTTTCAGCTGCTCCAAATACTACAAAAGGTATGTTGTTCTCGGTATCAGAAAAAGCCTCGGTGGAAGCCTGTAAAAAAGCTGGTCAGAGCGATGATGGGGCAGGATGGCTCTTTGGCATCGGGAAAGTAGGAGAAGCAAAGCTTCATCAGCTGCTGTGCGGTGATATGTTAGGCGCTGAGATTTTTGCCAAGGACAATATGGGAAATCATTATGTGTATTATCATCCTACAGATGTCCGTTATTATCGGGAGACTACGGAACAAATGACGAAGGATCAGGATAAATGGACCCAGCTTAATGAATGGGCCTGGAAATCGGTACGGGAGCAATTTGTAAAGGATAATCCTGGTTTGATTGAGGAAGCCTTTGATAACAGCACAGTTGCTATATATTTGTATCAGATTCTTTATAATAACAGACAAAACTATACTATTAGTACAGTACAGCATGGTCCTCTTGCACCTAGAGGCATAGACCCGTCACCATATGTTAGAAGACTGTTGGATGGGGCTACCTATGAAATGGTGGATTCCAAGGATGCTCCAGATGGAGAATATGTAGTATTAGGGTTCCCGAATGAAAGCACGCGACTGGATTTCTTTTTACAGAAGGGGAAAGAAAACTATGTCCGTTGTGTGGTAAATGATGAAGGCTCCATACTGTACCGGGCTACCTTTTCTGATGGAAAAACCCTGGCCAGTGAGGTAATGCAGGAATGGTATGCTGCATTAGCGGCGGACAGGGGATATTTATCCATAGATTATAAGCCTTCGCCGGACTGGGTGAAGGCCCTTCCCGAGGCAAAAACCAGTCAGCAAATGTTTGTGGTTGCTGGAGTGGGTACCACCACAGCGTGGGTGTCCATGCATGAAAAAAGCTGGCTGGGTAACTGGCAGCAGATAATGACTACCCCTGCCTTCATAGGAGCAAAGGGCCTTGGCAAGGAACGGGAGGGAGACGGCAAAACACCGGTAGGCACCTTTAAATTTAATGCTGCCTTTGGTATAGCAGCTGATCCTGGCTGTGCTATTCCATATCGGCAGGTGGATGAAAATTTCTACTGGTCAGGGGATGGCCGACCAGGAATGAAATACAACGAACTGGTTGATATCCGTGAATTGCCAAATCTTGATAAAAACAGTAGTGAACATTTAATTGAGTACAATCCACACTATACATATTGTTTAAATATTGGTTATAATGCCACCTGTATACCAGGAAAAGGGTCAGCATTATTCCTGCACTGTTTTGGACCGTATAAACCATATACTGGTGGGTGTGTGGCTATTCCTGAGAACAAGATGCGGTTTGTAATGCGGAATGTTCAGCCTGATTGTGCTGTGATTATCAATTCAATGGACAATTTAGGGGCGGCTTTTAGTTAAAGTTTCCTAGGTACTGTATTTGGTTAGGGGGGAGAGGATGATTTTTCAGCCGACGATAAAAAGACGGGACATGATTAATTGTGCGTTGTGTGATAATGCCCCTTGTGATAAGGCGTGTCCTGCGGGATTAAATCCGTCCACAAGACTCAGAAGCATTTGGTTTGGCGGAGAGCAGCATTCTGTTATTTCACTGCCTGCATTGAATGCCTGTGAGGATTGTCAAGCCCCATGTGAGAAGGCATGTCTAAACTCTGGCAGGGTTTCAATTAAAAAGCTTATATCCAGACTGAAATCGGAAATAAAGGCAACAGTTTCCAGGGAACAGATTGCTAATGAGGATGTACTACAGACGGATATTTGCGGTATACCACTGGAAAATCCATTTTTGTTATCATCGTCTGTGGTTAGCAGTAACTATGATATGTGCGCGAGGGCCTTTGAGGCCGGCTGGGCTGGAGTATCCTTTAAAACAATATGTAACTTTGATATTCACGAGACTTCACCGAGGTATTCGGCTATTACTGGGGGCAGCAGTATTATTGGCTTTAAAAATATCGAGCAGCTTTCTAACCATAGTGTTATGGAAAACATGGAGATTTTTAAGAAATTAAAAAGGAATTATCCCCATAAATTTCTGATGGTTTCCATTATGGGACGAAATGATGAGGAATGGTCACAGCTGGCAAAAGGCTGTGAGGATAATGGTGCTGATGCCATTGAGCTTAATTTTTCCTGTCCTAATATGGTGGAGGCTGGGCTAGGCTCGGACATTGGGCAGAGCCCGGAATATGTAGAGCGGTTCACCAAAGCGGCATGCAGTGGGATAAAAATTCCCGTTTTGGCCAAGCTTACGCCAAATGTGGCTACTATGTGTGAAGCTGCTGAAGCTGCCCAAAGGGGCGGCGCCAGAGGAATATCAGCGATAAACACCATAAAAAGCATTATGAGGATTAATCTGGACACATTTGTTTCGAGTCCGGCAGTTGGTGCTGCTTCGGCTGTGGGAGGCTATAGCGGTAAGGCTGTTAAACCAATAGCCTTGAGATTTATTGCAGAACTGGGAAATGATAAAGCCCTGACAGGTATGCATATCAGTGGCATGGGAGGAATAGAAACCTGGCAGGATGCGGCGGAATTCATGCTTTTGGGCGCTGGCTCTGTGCAGGTTACTACCGCGGTAATGCAGTATGGATACCGTATCATTGATGATTTAAAGGCAGGAATGAATTATTATTTGAAGGATAGAGGCTTTAAAAATATCAGAGAGTTAGTGGGGCTGGGCCTGAGTCATGTCAGCAGTACTACTGATGTACTGGAACGTGATACCATTGTTTATCCCAAATTTATATTAAAAAGCTGTATCGGTTGTGGCCGATGTGGGATTTCCTGCCGTGACGGCGGCCATCAGGCCATTGAAATGAAGGATAAAAGGCCTGTTTTAAATATAAAACGATGTGTGGGTTGTCATCTGTGTACATTAGTCTGCCCGAACGGAGCAATCCAGTCGTCAGAAAGGCGGGTACATAAGCAGGAAGAGTGGTAAATGATGAAGCTGGAGGCGGGAAAATGGAAGACACCAAGGTAAATAAAAAGGAAATTTTTACATGGAAGCATTATCTGTTTTTGGCTGTATGGTGGCTTTCGTTGGGCTTTGCTCTGGACACTAATTCAGCTGTTTTAGGTCTGGTTTTGAGCTTTTTATTTTTTTCTATTACCTCCATAAAGGTGGTAAAGAAGTCCATCCTTATAATGCTGATAGTGTTTGTTGTAACAGTGATATTTCCTCCATTGGGCCTCGTGGTAGGGATATTGGCATTGATTTTCTTTTTGCTTAGAATAACCTTTGTTATAGAAAATTGGCGGGCGCTGACAGTGGGATTATATGCCTATGGGATATATTTGCTGGTGGTAGTGTTTAATGCATTTTTTTACGAAACTATTGTGGTACAGGCCACTGTCCGTATAGTGGATTTTTTTAGCGCAGGCGGAGAAACAGCGGTTGAGACCTTTGGGCAACAGGGCGTAGATGCGGTAAATGCAACCACTGCCTTTATGAAGGAAGCCATTCATGTTGGGGCATATGTATTCCCATTATTTTTGGCCTTCGGCTTTCATAGGTTATTGGGTTGGCTCTATAAGCACGGCTATTCCACCAATCGGGCCTTTCAGGTTATTGGCCTGACACCGTTGGTAGTAATGGCAATCGTGTTGCCGTTTTTGAAAATCGACTTAGGTGGCGATACTTTGTTTGCTGGTTCGTTGGCAGATGGAACAGATGGTGTCAGTGGGCTTGATGGCGTGGATACTACAATCAATCTTCCACATGTAGATTTACCGGAGCAGGTAACTACCATTGTTGATGTAGCGAATGTGGATGTGGCTGGTTGGTTTGTTGATAATGCTGCTGATTTTTCTCCAGCAATTGAATCAGCAATGGCAACCATGGCTGTACGGGGAATATATGCGGTGGATGATAGAAAAGGCTTCAATAATGTATTTCAGACAAATTTTAACGGAGAAGTCCAGACTGTTAGAGAATATGGGGAAAATCATAGGATTGTCACCGATGAGCATGGACGTCCGGTGGCGGAAATAATCCATGATGCAACAACCAATCAGGACAGGGCACGTTTTGGCGAAGGACAGGAAATATACATGGATAATGATACTGGTCATATTACTGATTTCAAGGGTAAAATGGTGGCCAAAATAAAGGAAGTTCCGGGGGGAGGAAAAATTTTGGTCACTAATGATGAGCGGATTATACGACGATATGAGCAGGATGGACGGGTAAGAAATGGTCAGGGAGAAATTGTGGGAGAAGTACAGCTGGCAGTATAAATTTTAAATGAGACTCATGGGAGGGCCAGAGAATGAGCAGAAAAACGAAACAGGATTTTGCCAGGCTATCAGCAGTTACCAAGGAATTGTATTCGGCGCTTTGCAGTAATATAAAGGGACAGGATGAGGCTCTGCATTATTTTGTTCAGGGATTTTTCCGTGGCCAGTTTATTTCTGAGACGAGTAAGCAGGCGTTGAATGATGTGTTTCTTTTATCTGGTCCTCCCGGTACGGGGAAAACAACCTTGGCCTATATAACAGCGGAGGTTTTACAGCGGGAAATCATAGAAATTAATTTGGATATGAATGCGGCGGAAACCTCGGCAGAGGACCTGGTAAATACGGTAAGTGGCAGCTCTGAGGCTGGAGCAATCAGCCAGTTTGTTGAGGAAAATCCCGATGGAATACTGCTTTTAAAAAATATTGAAAAGGCATCGCCCAAAGTGGTATCGGCGTTAAGCGAAATAATAGAAAACGGCTTTGTATATGATATTGGATGCAAGAAGGAAATCTCTTTTGAAAAGGTTGTTATCATATTTACTACCACCCTGGGGGCTGACCTGTACCTTAACGAGGAAAACGGTGCTATCATACCAAAGTCGTTGGTAATAAGCACCTTTGCAGAGGCACTGGCTGAGTCAGAATTCCCTTTAATATTCTTTTATGACTATTTTAGTGGCGACCATATTATCTTTTTTAAGGAGCTGGCCGCCAATCATATTCTTGAATTGATTGAACAGAGCTTCGTGGAGTTTGTCAGGGATATCAAGGAGGAGTACGACTACGAGCTGGAGCTGGATCCTGATATGATAAACCTGTGTCTGTATAATCAGTGTGACATAATAGATGCAAGCTCAGTGATGACCATCAGCAAGTCTTTCATGAAAAATGAATTTTATGAGCTAAGCCGTCATTTACCAGAGGAAAGACTGGAGGCTTTGGAAAAAATAATCTTTTCGGTGCAAGTGCCACCGGAGGGGAGTCCCTTGGCTAATCTGTTTACGTTTCAGGAAAAGCCAAAGGTGCTGGTGGTGGCTGAGCAGACGAAATATGCTACTCTCTTAGAAAATCAATACATAGATTATTTATTTGCCCAAAATATCGATGATGTAATGAGTCTATTATCTGATAACTACATTTCCTTTGTGGTGGTGGATTTGCTGTATGGGGTGGAAAAACGGGATTTTAAGGTTTTGAGCCTTGATGATGAACAATCGGCTGGGGTGGCGGTGTTTAATATTTTGCGGGACAAACTGCCAACTCTACCGATTTATTTGGTAAGAAGCGACGATATAAGTCTGGCGGATTATTTTACCTTTATGCAGCGTGGTGCCAGGGCAATGGTTGATTTACTGACAGACAGTGATAGCGTCATGTCACAGATGCTCATGATTGCTCGGGATATATTGGTGCAAAAAAACTATAATATACTGCAAAAAGAAGGACTTATTTTAAACTATAATACTGCGCAAAGATTGTCGGAGGATGGAAAGGAAGCTGAAATTGTATTTTATGGCTTTGAATTTAAGAGCCTTCGAGGGCCGGAGCCAATAGATGAGTTTTTGGAAAAGGATGAGGAGGAATATCGCTTTGATGATATTATCGGTGGCAAACCGGCCAAGGAGGAGCTGAGGTATTTAGGGGAATATCTTACCAATCCTGAGCTGTTTATAATGAAATATAACAGCGTTCCGGGTGGCGTGCTGTTGTTTGGCTATGCAGATGCCGGAAAGGTATCCCTGGGGAAGGCACTGGCTGCGGAGACAGGCGCCAATCTTTTGATGACAACACCGTCACGTCTGGCTGGACTTACGCCGGAGGGGGCCTGTGAGCTGCTGAAGGATTTGTTTAAAAAGGCTGTGGATGAAGCCCCGGCGGTTATTCTCATAGAAAAGCTGGATGTGCTTTTGGAAACAGTGGGCTTGGGGGCGGTAAATGCCATTATAAATGGCATAAAGGATATCAAGACATGTGGCGCACCGGTATTGTTTGTGGGGACACTGAATTGGTCCCACTCAACCGTAAGTGATGAAAACTCAAGCTTTGACCCGGAGCTGCTTCATTTGCTGGAGTATAAGATTCGGGTTCGTCTGCCGGACCGTGATGAACGGATTGCGGGAATACGGAAGGCCCTTGCCCTCAGAGAAATAGATACCATACCAGATGAGCTGATTCAAAATATTGCTGATCGGGTGATTGGTCGCAGTATTGCTGATATTAATGAATTTATTTCACTGGCAATCAGGATGGCTGCCAAGCAGCAAAAGACGGTGGATAAGGATATATTGTCAGATGCCCTTGGGGAGTTTAACTTTGGTCAAAAGCATGAATGGGACGAGATAGATTATTATGCAACAGCGGTTCATGAGGCCGGTCATGCTTATATGTTGTGGCTGGTGGGTGAGAAATCCTCCTTTGTTACCATTATTGGTCGTGGTGAGTATGGTGGCTATACCCGTCCAAAAATTGATGAGAAAATCAGCAAAAACCGTAACCGTAAATGGTATTTGGATAAAATCCGAATGAGTCTGGCTGGCCGGGCAGCTGAGGTGGTGTTTTTTGGCGAAGAGGAAGGAATAAATGCCGGTGTAAGTGGAGATTTGCTGAACGCAACATATCAGGCCGTAGAAATGATTAATGATGTGGGCATGGGCAAAAAAATCAGGGCAGTTTTGCCGTGGGACAAAATACTGGTAAGTCCGGCAGGGGTTGATGTATATAACGAGGCCAATGAAATAATTCAGACAGAGTATGAAAATACATTGAGGATTATTCGCTCCGGCAAGGCGGCGGTGAAGGCCTTGGCGGATAAGCTGGTGGAAAAATACCAGCTGACTGGGCCGGAAATAGACAAGATATTGGAAAATTTCAAGGGGAAAGGCAAATAATTTAATTGGGGGTGATTAATTCCAACTGCCCATCTTTACTGGTAAAAATGAGAGTTATTCAGTGGGAGCTTTATCACCAATTAGTGTAGAGGAAAAACAGGCTGCCCTCTCTGTCAGTATATCTGGTGGAGAGGGCTTTTCTATAGCAAAATGTTATAGAAGATATATTGATTAGTAGCTTGCTTATATAGTATAATTTATCCCGTATGAGGACACCGGCTGACCTTTAGTGCACTGGCACAATGGTTTTTGAACTAAAAACTTCGCCAGAGGTGCTGTCAAATGCAAGGCGGAGGAATGAGGCATAGCGGTGGCTATGTCGATTGACGACAACAAAGCAGTTGGCAGTATATATGGTGAAGTTTGTTAAAATATCATCGTGTCAGTGCACTAGGTCAATTTTAGAGTCGGGTTCTACAGAAAGGATTTATATGACAGAGAAAGAAAAGTATTTTCAGATACGAAAAGAAGCCATGTGGACGGGAATTGTCCTGGCGGTGTTGATTGGTTTTTGGCTATTGGCAGGCTTTGGATTATCTGGGCTGGATATCAGGG
This sequence comes from Anaerovibrio sp., assembly GCA_017475925.1. Taxonomy (GTDB): domain Bacteria; phylum Bacillota; class Negativicutes; order Selenomonadales; family Selenomonadaceae; genus Anaerovibrio. The sequence continues at coordinate 8,440 of JAFVER010000027.1, forward strand.
CTTTTGGACTGCCAATATGGGCCATAGGTGGGACTGTGGGAGTATGGATATTTGCCATGGTATTGGTAAAGCTCCTTACGGCCTTTGTTTTTAAGGACTTCCCCCTTGAAGATTCAGGAGAGGGGGACCAGTCATGAATGGTGATTTGAGTCAGCTTCTACCGTTGTTAGGCTATATGGTCTTTATGATTGGGATAAGTGTATTTATCCGTTATCAGCAGCAGCATTCTGGCTTGATGCAGAATTTTGTAAGAACATATTTCATAGGAAACCGTGATTTAGGCGGTTTTGTGCTGGCAATGACCACTGTGGCAACCTACAGCTCAGTGAGCTCCTTCGTGGGTGGGCCTGGTGTAGCCTGGAATGTTGGCTTTGGCTGGGTATATATGGCAGTGGTGCAGGTAACAGCAGTTTTTTTGGTGCTGGGTATATTTGGCAAAAGGGTTGCTTTACTGGCGAGAAAGTTTGACGCCGTCACGGTGATAGATATTATTCGCAGAAGGTATAATTCGGATTTATTGGCAGAGATTTCGGCCTGTATTATTGTTTTGTTTTTTTGTGCCACAATGGTTGCCCAGTTTGTAGGTGGAGCAAAGCTTTTTGAGGCAGTAACTGGATATAGCTATGTGACAGGTCTGGTGCTGTTTGGACTGATGGTAGTGGTATATACTACTATTGGCGGTTTTCGGGCAGTGGCGGTGACAGATACCTGTTGTGCCCTTATGATGATGTTTGGCATAGTGATGCTGGTGTATTTTGTGCTTGAGACTGGGGGAGGATATGAAAATATAATCGCCGGTATCGAAGCCAGGCATCCGGAAATGCTGGAGCCCCTATCAGGGGGTAAAATGCCTTATGGCCTGTATTTTACTCAGTGGATTTTGGTGGGGATTTGTACCATTGCACTGCCTCAGTCGGTGGTGCGGGGCCTGGCCTTTAAGGACAATAAAAGTCTGGTAAGGGCAATGCTTATCGGCACCTTTGTTGTCGGCTTTATGAATATTGGTGTAAATCTTACCGGGATATTGGGACAAGGTGTGCTTACAGGAGAGCTTTCACAATACGGCGGGTCGGATAACATTATTCCTAGGATTGTAGTAACAGCTATGCCGCCTACCTTGGCCAGTATAGCGATTATTGGACCGTTGGCTGCCAGCATATCAACAATCAGCAGTTTACTGCTGGTAGGCTCGTCGGCGATTATCAAGGATGTTTATCTTCATAGGCATGAAAAACAATGGATGGACAGTCACCAGAATAAAATCACTGCTAATCAGGATTCTTGCGGTGTTGCCGAGGAATTAAAGCAAAATCCCGTATCTGATACAAAGCTTAGAGCTTTGTCCATGCTGGCAACGGCTGTGCTTGGAGTGGTGGTGTTTTTGATAGCTCTTACCCCTCCTAGTCTTATTTGGCTTATTAATATGTTCGCTTTTGGTGGACTGGAAACAGCTTTTTTTTGGACATTGCTTTTGGGCCTCTATTGGTCACGGGCCAACAAAATGGGGGCCATGCTTTCCATGGTGGGAGGCACGGTGGTTTATTGCTTGACTCAGGGCCTGGGCTTTAAGCTAATGGGGCTTCATCAGATTACTATAGGTATAACGGTTTCTCTGTTATTGTTTCTGCTTGGCTCATATTGGGGTAAGCCAGAGAGTGATGAGGTTTTGGAGGAATTTTTCCCTAAATAAATTTTAAGTGTTAAAAGGAGATGGTAAATGGTATGTTAGCTGCGTTGGTAAGTGAGATTTCAAATTTTATGTATGGCAAGCTATTGATTGTCATGCTGTTGGGAGTTGGCCTGTATTATACTTTGAGAACAAGGTTTATTCAGGTTCGTCTGTTTGGTGAGACATTAAAGCTGATTGTAGAAAAGGATGACAAGCAGAAGGTATCCTCCTTTCAGGCATTGATGGTTTCAACGGCTTCAAGGGTCGGAACCGGTAATATTATCGGCGTGTCAACGGCACTTTGTCTGGGTGGCTTCGGCTCCATGTTTTGGATGTGGGTTGCAGCTTTCCTGGGGGGTGGTAGTGCATTCGTGGAGAGTACCCTGGCACAGATTTACAAGAAGCGCGGTGAACACAGCAGCTACGGTGGGCCGGCTTATTACATTGAAAGTGCCTTGAAGAACCGATTTGTAGCGGTTATTTTTGCCCTATCCCTTATATTGACTTATGGTGTTGGCTTTAATATGCTTTGTGCTTATAATTTGCAGTCAACCTTTTCTTCGTTTTCATTTTATAATCCTTCCCAGACACCGTGGATTATTGGGGCTCTCTTGGCATTGACTGTGGGCTGGTGCATTTTTGGTGGTGGTAGGCGGATTATTAAGGCAACCTCGGCATTGGTACCTTTGATGGGTTTGTTATACGTCGTAGTGGCATTGATAGTGACAATAATGAATGCGGGGATGCTACCACAAATCTTTTCCACTATTGTAAATCAGGCCTTTGATTTTGAGGCAATTTTTGGTGGCTTTGCAGGCTCATGTGTAATGTATGGTATCAAACGTGGTCTGTATTCCAACGAAGCTGGTGTTGGTTCTGCACCAAATGCAGCCGCAGCGGCGGATGTGTCCCATCCGGTAAAGCAGGGACTTGTGCAGATGTTCTCTGTATTTATTGATACAATGCTTCTCTGTACGGCTACGGCCTTTATGTGTATGAGCTCTGGTGTGGAGCCGACCAAGGAATTGGCTGGAGCACCATTTGTTCAGGCGTCTTTGGATGCAACCATCGGAGCCGGAGCCGGAGCCTTCCTGACCGTGTCCATGCTGATGTTTGCCTTTACTACGCTTTTAGGTAATCTTTACTATGTTGATAACTGCTTGGCTTATGTGAATGGCTCGGTGCCTGGCAAGCTGTTTATGACAATCTATCGGATACTGGCCTGTGTAGTTATTTTTGTAGGTGCAGGTCTCAGTATGGGACTGTTATGGGATTTGGCCGACGTATTGATGGGCTGTATGACCATTATCAACCTGCCGGTTATCGTAATTCTTGGCGGTAAGGCTATGGCCTGCTTACGGGATTATGAAAAACAGCGCAATAATGGACAAAATCCTGTGTTCTTTGCTGATAATATCGGCTTGACCGAAAAGCTTGATTATTGGCAAAAGTAATTTTATTTGTTAATGGAAAAATGATTAAATAAAAAACTGCTGTTGGAAAATGATTTTCTGGCAGCAGTTTTTTTATGCCTAAAAACAGGGGTGAATAGGGGAAGATAATAAAAGGATGTTTAAATGATTAATTAATAGAATAAATAATAAAATAAACTTATACACCATAACATTATAAATGAATAATTATGAGTTCCGATAATGATTAGTTATCGGAATGAATAGGAAACAATAAAAAGGGATAATTTGAGTAAATAATGCGTAATGCAGAATTCGGAATGCGGAATTAAGCCTTCCCCTTGAGGGGAAGGTGGCACGCGAAGCGTGACGGATGAGGTGTCATCTCCCTTTGCCTCCCCGTTGGGGGGAGCATATAATAGAGCCTTCCCCTCTGGGGAAGCCCTAAAGGACTAGGAGCAAAGCCCGTCGGTGGCACGCAAAGCGTGACGGATGAGGTGTAACACCCCTTGCCTCCCCTTGGGGAGGTGGCACGAAGTGCCGGTGGGGGTTTGAAGTTAATTTGGAATTAGTAATTTGTAACATGAAATTAAGCCTTCCCCTCTGGGGAAGGTGCCCCGTAGGGGCGGATGAGGTGTAGAAGGAGCACATTAATGGAAGACAAGCTTAAAGATGATGATGAAATAGAGATTGATTTGGGACGACTCTTTGGCATTATCTGGGACAGAAAAAAAATAGCAGTTGCCATCATTGGCTCCTGTACCATAATTGCCATGATTTATTCCCTTATACTTCCACCCACTTTTGAGTCAAATACCCTGGTACAGACTCAAAGCACCAGCAAGCTGTATTTATCTGGTGCCTCAGCAGCTATGGCCATGCTGGGTTCTGGTTCTTCATCAACCATGAATTATATAGAAATGATGAAGTCACGTACTGTGCTGGAGCCCATCATGGACCAGCTGGAGGATATTCCTCCAGAGGACCGGGAGAAGATGACTGAAGAGGGCTTTGCTAAAAGCAACCTAACCATTGAGAACATTAAGGGAACAAATCTTATAAATGTTATTGGCAAAGGGAAAAGTCCAGAAGAAGCTCAAATGATTTCCTCATCAGTGGTGGAAAATTTCCTAAAGCTAATGACGGAAATGAATCACAGCAGTCAGTCCTATATGGTGAAATTCTTAAATGAAAGAATTGACAATGCCAAGAAGGAATCTGACGATGCAGCTGCCAAGCTGGAAGCCTACAGCAAGGACCACAAGGTTTATGCTCCTGATGAGCAGTCAAAGGCCGTGTTGGAAA
>JAFVER010000028.1 GCA_017475925.1 Anaerovibrio sp.
ACCACCTGAGCGCAGTGGTGTGGCTACAGCTACTTATTTCTGGTCTCTGGATATTTGTGTCGGGCTGGCAGCTGGCCTTTTGGGACTGGTTGCAGCAGGCTATGGCTATACCTTTATGTACAGCGTGGTTTGCACAGGGGTTATTGCAGCAGCTGCTGTGTGTTATTTTGTTTGGAACAGGTATCAGCAAGGAGCTATGGCAATGATGAGCAAAATATTTCCGGTGAGGAATTAATTGTTGTTTTCAAAAATCACTGCTTTAAAGTGTAAAATGTGTGTGATTATATAGAGGGTGGGCCTTTCCTTAGGGGAGGGCTTTTTCTTTTGCGGTGAAAAGCGTGTTGTACCATTGACTTTATTTATTTTTCTGCGAACATACACTTCTTAGGTTGGTAATATTTTTGGATATGGCGGTATTTTAGGATTGCTGATAGCCAGTTCAGAGAGAATGGACTTTATTTTCTTGATGAGCCAGAGGCAGCATTATCACCACAGAGGCAGCTTGCTTTACTTAGGAAAATATACCTGAGTGTTAAGGAGGGGCACAGTTTTTTATTGTTACCCATTCTCCAATTCTATTAGGGATGCCTTGTTCAGAAATACTTGTTTTTGATGATGAGGGAGTTCATATTTCTTCATATGAGGAGACCGATAGTTATCAGGTTACTTCACTTTTTATAAATCGGAGAGAATATATGTTAGAACAGCTATTGGGAAACGGAAAATAGTAATTGAAGAACCATATACAGTGGTAGGTTGGATTTTTTTAAAGAGAGGTTTAATGTAGTTGATAAAACAGGAAAAGGCTATTTCGTATTCCAGAAGTTTGTGAAGTGATTGAAGAACAAGAAATGTAAAATGTTGAATAAATAAGTAATCAAATTTATAACTTTTTTGTTAGAAAGATAATAGGATATAATAGAGATACAATTTAGAAATAAGTAATTTACACAAAAAAGACGACTGTAATAGCTGTCAAAAATTTTTTGATGTTTTTTAGAGGTTTAACATGACAGATAAAATTGAAATGAACATAATAGGCCGGATAAGGACAGATTTTCCTTCTAAGTTTGGCATTCCCCGTCAAAGCGGAGTGGTAGCGGAGCTTAAGGGGAGGATTGTGTTCGAACCGGAATATCGTAATGAGGATGCTCTTAGAGGTATAGAAGGATTTTCTCATTTATGGCTTATTTGGCAATTTTCGGAGAATGTACGGGAGGGCTGGTCACCAACAGTGCGACCGCCTATTTTAGGAGGCAATACCCGGGTGGGGGTGTTTGCTACCCGCTCGCCATTTCGTCCTAATTCCATTGGTCTTTCCAGCGTGAAGCTGGAAAAGGTGGAGCTGAACACCTCAGAGGGGCCGGTGCTGACGGTGAGTGGGGCGGATTTGATGGATGGTACCCCGATTCTTGATATAAAGCCTTATATTCCCTATGCTGACAGTCATCCCGAGGCTACAGAGGGATTTCGCAGCGGCGGGTGGACCCGAATGCTGGAAGTGGATATTCCGCCAAAGTTACTGGAGAAGGTGCCAGTAGAGCAGCGCGAAGCCCTGTTGGGGGTTCTGCAAAATGACCCTCGTCCGTCTTATCATCATGATCCGGAGCGGGTTTATGGTTTTCCTTTTGGCAAAATGGAAATCAAATTTTCCGTAAATGATAAAAAGTTAAAGGTAATAGATGTTATTTAAGGGGATATAGTTCACATATAGGTCACAAAACATTGTTAGAATTGTATCGTAATTTGATGAATGCTGAAGAATTAATTAAGGATTTTGCTAAGGGCTGGTAAGAGAAAATATATTTTTAAGTCGTTGTGTATTGGAAGGATAGGAGCAAAGAAACATGAAGCGTCGTGAATTTATCAAAGCTATTGGTGTTGGAGCCGTCGGCCTGGCAGTTGGTTCCTTTGTCTTACCGACAGAAGGGAAAGGAATGGCGAAGAAAATAGAAATCAAGGCTGTAAAACTCTACAAAGACGGTTTTATGACTCAGCCTTTTGCCATGGGGCTGGAGGACGGCGAGGAAAAGTTTGACAAGAGTGTAAAATATCGCAGCACCTTGCAGAATTTCCTCATTGATACCGGTGATGAAGTAAATTTGGTGGATACAGGTATGCCTTTGGAGCAGCCGGATATGGCAGTGGATATCAATGCTCCTATCTATCTGGGGGCAAGAATAGATGATTATGTGACAGCACTATCCAAGCTGGGATATAAGAAGGAGCAGGTAACAAAAATACTCATTACACACAAGCATCCTGACCATACCGGCGAGCTTCGCAGCTTTCCAAATGCAAAGATTTATATATCCAGAGTTGAGGCTGATGCCATGGAGCTAAAGGGCGATAACGTGGTTCGGGTGGACTTTACTGATGGTGCTTATGAGAATTTTGAAAAGTGTCAGAAAATAGCTGACGGCATATATTATATTTTTGCTCCGGGGCACACGACAGGCAATAGCATTATTATCGTTGAGGATGGGGGCCTTCACTATATTATCCATGGTGATGTGACCTATACGGATGAGGCCCTTTATTGTAATAAGCTGTCAGTAGCTACCGAGGACAAGGTGGCTGCCAGGGAGACCTTGAATAAGGTTCGTGCTTTTATTGAAAGTCACCGGACAGTATATTTGTCAACCCATACACCATTAGGGTATGAAAACCTGGACAACAAAAAAGTCGTTGATTTGGCCAATATGCCTACTCCTATCCCACCAGAAATGAACTACGGGGAGCAGAAGGCTACTGGCAAATATGTGTGTTCAATATGTGGGACCGTTTATGATCCCGCTGTAGGTGATCCTGACCATGGTATACCGGCCGGTACCGCCTTTGAGGATCTGCCTGATGACTGGAAATGTCCTGTCTGCAAGCAGGGCAAGGATAAATTTAATAAGGCGTAAGGAGAGTTTATAAGATGATGAATGATGAAGAATTAATCAAGGCCTTTCATGTAATGTGGAATGGCTTTCCAGAGGCTGTTATGGTTATCAAAAAGGACCGTGAAATCATTGCTGTAAACAAAAAAGCAGCAGAATTTGGCCTAAAGCCAGGGATAAAATGCTCCTCTATCGGCAAGCCTGAGCAGCATAAGGGCTGCTTGTGCAATAAGGCAGCTGACAGCAGGGAGACAGTGGCGATTACCTACGAAGGGGCTTTTGGCAAGGCCTACGGCTATTGGATTCCCATTGAAGAGCGTCCGGAGTGGATTATTCACTTCGGTGTAGGTTCGGCATTTGCCTATGAGGAAAGTGGTATAAAGAGGTAAATGCTTAGAAAAAGTGTTGTGTGTACGTGATGTGTATTGTATTTATTAGGAGGATTTCATATGAAAATTGCAATTTTTAATGGCAGTCCAAGAAAAATGAACACTTCAGCTATGGTACAGGCCTTTTGTGAAGGGGCTGAGGCAGCTGGCCATCAGGTAGAAGAATATCATGTAGGCAAGATGAAAATCGGTGGCTGTCTGGGCTGTGAGTATTGTCACACCAAGGGTGAGGGAAATTGCGTTCAAAAGGATGATTTCGAAAAGCTGTTGCCGGCCTACAAGGAGGCAGATATGGTTGTCTTTGCTTCACCAGTGTACTATTTTGCCATGACTGCCCAGATGCAGGCGGCCATCCAGCGTGTGTACTGTATCGGTAAGCCACAAAAGGCTAA
>JAFVER010000029.1 GCA_017475925.1 Anaerovibrio sp.
CAGCCCATAGCCTACAAAGACACCTGCCCGGGAATATTTACTTATAGCCTTATCCCAGCCCAGTGCCATAGCCGTACCATGATAATTGGCATCCCCCTGAAGGCTGCCCCAGTTTTTGCTGGTCTTAAACCAAAATTCATTGTCCACCGGCTGAGCCAGCTTGGCAGTAACCTCCGAGCTGCCAGCTGGCCCCGCCGAAAGATTAGCGGTTGGAATGGACATAGTCACTGAACGGGTAGCAAAAACCTCATTTATCCGGGCCGACAGTATATGACTCATCAGCGGATTACGCTGAACACTGCCTATAGTTTGCGGTGCAGTGGTGTCCCCTACGGCTGACAGGGCGGCCCTGGCCGAGCTATTTTCCATGTTGTACAGGGCCCGCAGCTCATCCAACCGGCTGTCACCGGCTGCCGACAGGGATTTTACCATATTGTTCATCTGGTCAAAGGCCGTCTGCTGGGCCTCGCTTAAATCTCCCAGGTTATTGGCTGCCACTGTCTGAACCGTTACATTATCACTGCCTACTACCCCATAGGTGTTCAGCATACCCGTTGCAGCGTGGGGATTATCCTCGGTATTTGTTATAGTGCCATTGACCCTGCCGGCAGTCAATACCGCTATAGACTCTCCTGGCAAAGCGTTATCTGCCGTTACAACAGAGCCGTCAATATCCGCCTGACCAGTAACCACAATCCTGCCCTTGGCACCACCGGCATAGCCATACAGCGTACCATCTGACACCAGATTACCATCAATACTCAAATCTGCGTCTGCACGACTGGCACCAATGGTTCCATGATTATAGAAATTCCCTGTGGTAGCATCGGTAAAGCCATCAGCCATTCTATTTGACATATTATTCAGCCTGAAGCTGCCGCCAAACAAAGCTGCATCCTTAGCTACATTTACACTGAGAATATCAGCCTTTCCATCATATCTGAACGCCCCGGAATTAACATTAAGCTTTAGGTTATCCTCGCCAATAATGTTTCCATTATAGCTGATATCGGTATTTACATTTAAATTCGTAACTAAATCAGGAATATATTTATCATATTCATAGCCATTTTCGCCAGTTTTCCCATTATATTGAATACGCAATGGCTGACGATTTTTTCCTGAAGCATAGGCCCCTTCGCAGGCCGCTGCTCCAAATTGCTTCCAGTCTGAGGTAATATTGCCGCTTATTTGGGCGCCCTCGTTGATATTAATACTATCCACAAAAGCATTTTTACCAATATAAATTGCGTTATCAGCGGCGGTCAGGGTGCCTGATAAATTATAGCTTTTTACCATGGCCCCTGCCAATTCATCTGCCGTCGCATTATATACATTGATGGCCATATCGGTGAGCTTTAGATTTTTGGCTGACCCTATTGCCCCAGGATTGCTGCTTTTTGCATCATTAACACCACGCTTATATCGAATATATGAGCCACGATATTCATCGTCCGCGCCATTGGTGCTGGAGCCAAAATCAAAGCGGATACCGGTGCCCCCCTGTCCAGTGGCCGTAACCGTACCACTTTGCTCCACGGTCTGATTTTTACCATAGGCAATCAAAATTCCGTTACCCCTAGCTCCATCAGCATGAATCTCCGTGGACTCGGGAACTATAAGGGTATTGCCTACGCCGTCCACCCTGACACCAGTAGCTCCTGCTCCCTCGGTAAGGATATTTGCAGATTGAGTTACAGTGTTATCCGAGCCATAAATATGCAGCCCTATCCCCAGTGGCACGGTACTATACGTATTTTCCAAATATGCCGTACCAGCTGAATTTCTGGCAAAAAAGCCATAGGTATTATTTATAGTTCCACCATTACCATATATGGAATGTCCATAGTAGGCCCTTCGGTCAATTACATGACCAATATCCTGCATTACTGCCAGCTCAGCCTCCAGAAACGAGGTATAATTGCTGTAATCACGATGACTCATCATCCCAGCGGTTTGGATATGGGAGCCTTCAAAGTTACTTCCCTCCCAGCCATTGATGGGTAGCCCAGAACGGCCAAAAAAGGTTGCACCATCCAAAGCGTCTGTCACGTTTTCTCCTTGAAAATAGGCATATCCTTTACCATCAGCGGTAACTGTCTTATCAACAACAAAATATTTGCCGGCGTCATCATTTCCCACGGCAGCTGAGTCTACAATCTGCATTCCGGCCTTGGCTGGATTACCGTTTTGGTCCACTATATGAAAATCATACGCATTAGGAGCTGTAAGCTTTGGATTAATATAAGTCTTTCCCTTTTCACTGATTCGATGAAAGGACAGTCCCAAAGCATGCCCCAGCTCATGCCGAAAGGTGCCCACAATGTCATTGGCCTGCTCATTGGTGGGCAGTACCGTGTCTGTATCTATCCACCAGCCATTTATTGCACCGGTGCGGTTTGCACCAAAATAATCACCGATTACGATCTCACTGTAGCCATAATCCCCCTGTGGCAGTATCCCACTTTTGGCATTTTCATAGGTCAATACTGATAAGACTACACCCTTTTGAAGCTGGTCATTCACAAAATGCTCTGTAGGAACAAAGCTGGAATCAGCTTCAGCCTTTCCATCAGAACGGATTGACCGGTTGCCGGCACTGGCATTTTGCGAATAATTGGTTCTTACAAATATTTGCCACGGAGTGGTATTTTTTGCACCAGCCCCCAGCATATCTGACCAATACCTTGTACTGTCCACTGTGGCGGCAATAAGGTCTGTATGAAGGTCGTATTCGGCCTTGCTAATAATTAAATCATTATCATTGGGACCTTTGCCAATTCCCTGACCACTCCGCAAAAAATTAATTTCTGCAAAAGCATTGTTGTCATACAAAATCTGCTCCGTTGCAATATAAGGACTGTCCGCTGCCGAAGCCACTGTTATAGCAGCTAAGGCTTCCGTCAACAGGGCTGTCGATAATATGTACATTTTTTTTCTTGAAAGCTTTCCTGTTTTGCTCATAATGTTTACTCCTATCAAAAAAGCTCACATTCTCCAGCAAAAGCAGGCACACCAAAATATGCCTGTCTTTTCTAGAAAAAGCGAGCACTAAATATCCACAACAAATTAATAACTGCCTTATTATTTTCCCCCCTAGTGGACACATATATAATTTCTCCTACTTTTTCAAATGCCAACGCATCAATAATAATTTTCAAGGTGACCACCCTCCATGGTATCATCACATCCATTTTGCCTCCATAAATGAACGACAATGTCCTTAGATAACTATTCCCTTATGCTAAATAAAAATAACTTATACGTACTTGTTCGATAAAATATCACATATTCCTTTATTTTCAGTCAAAATATCATCGTGTCAGTGCCCTAGGAAGTGGTAAGAGGGTCAATGTCGATAACAACATGCATATTCTCATGAAGCCCCTGGGCCCGTAGAAATTTATTTACCTCCCATATATCAGCGGTCTTTATCAGCATGGAAAACCGGTAAATCCCCCGATAAGAATAAATCAGTGCCGGTGCTGGCCCAATAATCTGCTGATGCTTATTTGCACCAAAATAATCCATAAAATTCTTTTTAAACAGCTCTGCCTGTTCCTTGGCAGCTTCCGACTGTTCGTTGTGAAAAATCAGCTTGATTATACGGCAAAATGGTGGGAAAAAAAGCTCCCGTCTAAGCTGTAGCTCCTCCTTATAGAAGGCCTCATAGTTTTGCCGAATTCCCCATTGAACAGCCGGACTTTCCGGTGAATAGCTCTGAACAATCACCTTACCGGGAATATCGCCTCGCCCCGCCCGGCCGGCGGTTTGGGTAATCAGCATAAAAACCCGCTCTGCTGCCCGAAAATCAGGCATATTAAGCGCTGAGTCAGCGCTTATAATTCCCACCCCAGTCACATTCGGTATATCATGGCCCTTGGCCACCATCTGGGTTCCCAAAAGAATATCAAATTCCCTTTTTTTAAACCGCTTTATGATTTCCCCATGACTGAATTTTCCCTTTGTGGTATCCCGATCCATGCGAATAACCATAGCGGTTGGTACCAGCCTTTTCAGCTCCTGTTCCAGCTTTTCCGTACCGGAACCAAAATATTTAATATATCGGCTTTCACATTTGGGGCAAACATCAGGCACCGGCAGCTTTATATCACAATGATGACACATCAAGCTTTTATTTTGATGGTATACCAATGGCATATTGCACTGAGGGCAACGAATCACTTCTCCACAGGACCGGCACATAACAAAGGTAGAAAAGCCCCGACGGTTAAGCATCAATATCATCTGCTCGCCCTTTTGGATAGTTTCCTCTATAAGCTGCCTAAGGGCCTGACTGATAATATTTCTGCGGCCCTGCTTTAATTCCTGTCGCATATCCACACAGCTAACCTGGGGCAACGGCTTGTTACCAATCCGCCCCGGCAACGTCAAAATCCTGCACTCACCTGTTTTGGTCCTGTAATAAGTCTCCAAGGAAGGCGTGGCACTGCCCAACACCACGGGAGCGTTGTAGACCTCCCCCAGCTTTTCCGCCACCACCCGGGCATGGTAGCGTGGCGACTCATCCTGCTTGTAGGAGTTATCCTGTTCCTCATCCAGTATAATAAGACCGATATTATCAGCTGGAGTAAATAATGCTGACCTGGCCCCAATAATAATCCCGGCTTCACCCCGACGTACCCGCAAAATAGCATCATTTCGCTCACTTACCGATAAACGACTGTGAATAACAATAATATCATCGCTGAAATTGCTTTTAAAGGCCTCCACCACCTGACCGGTAAGAGCGATTTCCGGCACCAGAACAACCACCCGTCGGCCAAGGCTGCGGGTTATTTTTGCTGATTCAATATAAACCTGAGTTTTACCACTGCCGGTTACACCATAAAGCAGAAATTCCCGATTATTTTTTTCCCTCACCGCCAGGGTAATCCCCTTCACGGCCTGTTGCTGTGCCTCAGTAAGCTCAATTTCATCTGCCGGTTTTACCTCTCCACTGTAGCTGTTTCTATATATCCTCTCCCTATCCTTTCGGATAATGCCATCCTCAGTCAGAGCCTTTATAACAGCATTGGAGAAGCCGGCTTCCTTTAACTGTGTGAGCCGAAAGCTTCCTTTTGACATATTTGACGCTGACTCAAAGGCTTTCATATACTCCAGCAGCCGCTTCTGAGCCGGCTTTCTTGAATAATTATTCAATAATTCATCAGTAATATTAACCACTGGTATAAAAATATTTTCATATGCGGCTTTTGCCTTGGTATCAGCATTATAAACCCGTTTTACAGCATTGTAATCAAGCAGCTTCGGCAGGGCCTCCAGCATAGTTTCAGCCTGGTCTGCGCCAAACTCGGCCAACAATCTATTTTGAAGTTCTTTTTTATTTATAACGCCTGATTCAGCTATTACCTCATACAATTGACGGTATATATTTACCGACAATAAAGGATTATTTTCCGTTTCCAATACCGCTTCATACATAATCTGTATATGGGCCCCGCTTTTTCCTGGAATAAACAGCCGCATGATTTCTCCCACAGAGCAGAGATAAAAATCCGCTATCCATGTAGCTGCTTCAATAACCTTTTTGGTAAACCATGGCTCGTCATCCAGCGTACCCTTTACAGCCTTTAGCTGATAATTTTTCTGTAAATCATGGCTGGCAATTTTTTTTGAAACCACAAAGCCTTCAATATCCCGCCCCCCAAAGGGAACAATAACCCGCCAGCCCACATCAAGGAACGCCAGCTCATCGGGAATAATATAGCTGTACGCTCTGGATATGCTTTTTATTGGAATATTTATATAAACATCAGCTAATATCAAAATAAAACCTTCTCACATAATACAATAAAAGGGACTGTGTTCTACAGCCCCTATATATTAATCAAGATCATATTGCAGCATGGACTTAACCTTTATTCCATCAGCCTCCAGCCTTTTACGCCCCTCCAGGGATGTTAACTCAATAAAGAATACTGCTCCAACAATATCTCCCCCAGCCTTTCTTATGAGCTTGGAAGCCGCATCAGCAGTCCCACCGGTAGCCAGCAGGTCATCAACGATTAAAATTTTCTGACCGGGCTTTATGGCATCCTTATGCATTTCGATGGTGTCCTTACCGTATTCCAAATCATAATCAACACTTATTACATCAGCCGGCAACTTACCTGGCTTACGAATAGGTACAAAGCCTACGTTCATGGCCGCTGACAAGGCTGCTCCATAGATAAAGCCCCTTGATTCCAAACCTACGATTATATCAATTTTCCTTCCATTAAGGCTATCCCTCATGTAATCCAAGGTTATGCCAAAGGCCCTGGCATCCTTCAAGGTGGTTGTTATATCAACAAACTGGATACCCTCCTTGGGAAAGTCTGGAATAAGCCTAATATGTTCTTTTACATAATTAATATCCTGAGATGAAACACTCATTGCAAAATCCCCTTATATACTTTATTTGCCTTACACTAACCGGTACTAAGGCTCCCTGTTCTTAAGCAGGAGCCCAACACTCACATTATACCACACCATGTTACTTAATAGAAAGAATGGCCTTTACCTTATCCAACAAATAAAGAGCTATTTTCCTTGAGCCGGCCTTGGTTGGATGAGTCCCATCCCCTACATAGTCACTATCCTCAAAAAACGGCTTGTTCTTATTTAACGGAATGTAATACAGCTGATTGTCCCCCTGCCGTTTTAGTTCCTTCACTGCCCTTTCAGTCCATTTGGCTGCATAAGGTCCAATCATGGTTGGCACAGGCTCAACACAGATAATTGGCACAGATGGATTATAGCTGCGGACAACCTCCAATAAATGCTTGTAGGCAGCTACAAACTCCTTCTCCGTTGGCTTTCGATTTTTGTCAGTAAAATCATTGGTACCTATGGAAATAATTACTGCATCTGAAGGATTGTCCCGGAAATTCCATATAAGATGGTTTTTGTCCATATCAAAGGAATAGAAGGTCCAAGGATAGCGGTCAGCAGTATGTACCTGATAGCCTGGCCATGCTTCCCCATAATTATGACAAATACCCTCACCGGATTTTGCTACAACACTGTAATCTGCATCAAGCATTCGGGCTAATTGTGGACCAAAGGACATATCATTATCCTCTATGTCATAATAAGGCTCTTTATGAGGAGTGCCATCATTAAAGCCTCCTGCCAAAATAGAATCCCCCACAAATTCCAGCTTCAGACGCTTAGGCTCCTGTAAATCAAGCAGCTCACCATCATCACCCA
>JAFVER010000030.1 GCA_017475925.1 Anaerovibrio sp.
CAACGAATATCTGGCACTGGATAATATTAATCTTAGCATAGCTGCAGGGGAATTTATTGCTGTTTTAGGGACAAATGGCTCTGGTAAATCTACCTTAGCCAAGCATTTTAATGGATTGCTTACCCCAACGGATGGCAGCTGCCTGGTAAATGGCATGAATACCAGGGACAGTAAACAGATGTGGGATATCCGCCGGCAGATTGGTATGGTGTTTCAAAACCCGGACAATCAGATAATCGCCGCTGTGGTGGAGGATGATGTTGGCTTTGGTCCGGAAAACATCGGTATGGAGCCGCATGAAATACGGCGAAAGGTAACGGCTGCCCTTAGAGCAGTAGATATGGAGGAATTTCGACATTATTCACCACACCACCTTTCTGGAGGTCAGAAGCAGCGGGTGGCTATAGCTGGGGCTTTGGCCATGAACAGCCATTGTCTGGTGCTGGATGAACCAACGGCTATGTTGGACCCCAAGGGCCGACATGAGGTAATGAAAACAGTTTATGACCTTAATAAGGAGCGGAATATTACCATTATATACATAACACACTTTATGGAGGAGGCTGCATTGGCTGACCGAATTTTTGTTATGGATAAGGGGCATATAGTAGCCGAAGGAACTCCAAGGGAAATATTCAGTAAAATAGACAAAATGAAAAAACTTGGGCTGGCGGTGCCAATGGCGGCTGAGCTGGCCCATCGCCTAAAGCAAAAGGGAGTCAATATTAATGACTCCGTTATTAATACAAAGGACCTGGTGAATATATTATGTCCATCCAATTAAAAAATATATCTTATACCTATATGGCAAAGACCCCATATGAACATCTGGCCCTGGACGATGTATCTCTGACGATACCTGAAGGAAAAATAACCGCTATTGCCGGTCATACCGGCTCCGGTAAATCCACCCTTATTCAGCATTTTAACGGACTTTTAAAGCCGGATTCTGGAACTGTGCTGGTAGATGATGTGGACATAGGCACAAAGTCCACAGCAGCCAAGCAGGCCCGCCGGAAGGTAGGAGTTGCCTTTCAGTATCCGGAGTATCAGCTTTTTGAAGAAACCATAGCATTAGATATTGCCTTTGGACCGAAAAACATGGGGTGCACACCAGAGGAAATTCAGGACCGGGTAAAATATGCTATGGAATTTGTGAATCTGGATTATGACAAATATGCGGAAAGGTCGCCATTTCAGTTAAGTGGTGGTCAAAAAAGACGGGCTGCCATTGCAGGTATATTGGCACTGAAGCCCAAATATCTGGTATTGGATGAGCCTACAGCAGGACTTGATCCAAGCGGGCGGCAGTATCTAATGGAAAGATTTATGCGACTTCATAGGGAGGAAGGTACAACCATTGTACTTATTTCTCATAACATGGATAATATAGCCTCCTATGCAGATAATGTTGTTATTTTAAGCAAGGGTAAGGTACTGCTGCAGGATACTCCGGAGGAGGTATTCAGAAACGAGGAGGCAATAAAGGCAGCAGGACTTGATTTGCCGGAAATAAAGGTTATATTAAATGAGCTTGTGTCGGCGGGGCTTGATATTGATAATCGCTCCTATACTATGAACAAGGCTGTAGCAGAGATATTAGAGGGCTTGAGGAGGCAGGGACGATGCTGACTGATATAACTTTGGGACAATATTTTCCTGGGAATTCACCCTTGCATCAAATGGATGCCCGAGTAAAGATAGTCCTGCTGTTTTTTTATATCATATCTATATTTTTGTTTGATGAAAATTTAAATTATGCCATTATGACGGCTTCGGCTGTGTTGTTAATCTGCCTGTCAAGACTGCCGGTAATAATGGTGCTGAAATCCATAAAGCCTTTATGGTGGATAATTCTTTTTTCTTTTTTTATGCATATATTCAGTACGCCTGGCGAGGCTTTGGTGAAGGTGTGGATTTTTGAGATTACCAGGGAGGGTATTCTTAGAGGTTTTATAATTAGCCTCAGATTGGTGCTTTTGATAATGATTTCCTCGTTATTGATGTTTACTACTTCGCCGCTGAAGCTTACTGATGCATTGGAATCTCTGATGTCACCATTAAAGGGGGTGGGCTTTCCTGCCCATGAGCTGGCTATGATGATGACTATTGCCATGCGATTTATTCCAACGCTTTTGGAGGAGACTGACAAAATTATCAAAGCCCAGCAATCAAGGGGGTCAGATATTGGGGACGGAAATGTTATTCAGCGGACTAAGGGGATGCTGCCGGTGTTGGTTCCTTTATTTATATCAGCATTTCGCCGGGCTGATGAGCTGTCGGTAGCCATGGAGGCCCGCTGTTACCGCGGAGGTGCCGGTAGAAGCCGCATGAAGCAGCAGCGGGTGCACAAGATTGATTATATAGCTACGGTGGTGTTTATAATCTTTATTGGGGTGTTGGCAGTGGTACAGGTGATGGTGAAATAATGCGGAATGGGGAATAAAGCCTTCTCCTATGGAGAAGGTGGCAAGCGAAGCGTGACGGATGAGGTATTAATTATAATTTGTAATTTGTAATTCGTAATTAAGCCTTCCCCTCTGGGGAAGCACCCAAGGGCACTAGCTTTGCGTCGGTGCCCCAAAGGGGCGGATGAGGTGCAATGATAATTCGTAATGCGAGACGAAGCCTTCTTCTATGGAGAAGGTGGCACGCGAAGCGTGACGGATGAGGTGTAATGATAATTCGGAATGTGTAATTTTGAATTTGGAATCAAAACCACCTCACCCACCGTCTTAGACGGTCCCCCCTCCCCTCAAGGGGAGGGCATACAAAAAAGCCTTCCCCTTGCGACACAAATGAAACGAGCTAGTTCTTTAGAGGGAGGACATACAAAAAAGCCTTCCCCTTACGACACAAATGAAACGAGCTAGTTCTTTAGGGAGGACATACAAAAAAGCCTTCTCCTTACGACACAAATGAAATGAGCTAGTTCTTTAGAGGGAGGGCATACAAAAAAGCCTTCCCCTCTGGGAAGGTGGCACGCAAAGCGTGACGGATGAGGTTCAATATTATGAAGCCAGAAAATAAAAAAATAATGAAAGCGCGCAGCCACAACATTCGCCTGACGGTAGCCTATGACGGCACGAATTATCATGGCTTTCAAAGGCAGACACCGCCCATTATAGCAGTACAAAATGTGCTGGAGGCAAGGCTGGAAAAAATATTTGGTGACAGCATAGAGCTGGCTGCTGCCGGCCGTACAGATGCCGGAGTTCATGCCCGCGGACAGGTTGTAAATTTTTTCACAGATGGAAAAATTCCGGTAAATAAGGTGCCTAGAGCAATAAACAGTATTTTGCCAGCTGACATAGTAGTTTTGGATGCCTTGGAGGCCAATCGGGAGTTTAGTGCCCGGCACAGTGCAGTGAGCAAAATCTATGAATACAGGATTTTGCAGGGGGATATACCTGACCCCTTTGAGCGAAGCTATAGCTGGCATATTCGTAAAGAACTGGATATAAAGGCAATGGAGGAGTGCTTAAAGCAGATAGAAGGGGAGCATGATTTCAGTTCCTTTCGGGCTGCGGGAGGGGCCCCCATGAGCCCAATAAGAAATATATATCAGGCAGAGTTGACAACAAACAAAGCCGGACGGATAATCAGTCTGCGATTTCATGCCAATGGATTTTTGTATCATATGGTGCGTAACATAGTCGGGACCTTGGTCAATGTAGGAATGGGCTGGAAAAGCATTGATGATTTTAAAAGCATATTGGCAGCAAGGGATCGAACCAAGGCCGGTGCCACCGCTCCAGCCCAAGGCTTGTATTTAGAGAGGGTGTTTTATCCTGCGCTAACGAGTGCAAAGACTCCCATCCTTTTAAGTGGGAGATAAGCACCCGTAAAGCTCAGGGTTAATTCGACTAAATTCAATTGGAGTATAAAACTTTAATTGAACAAGGCTCATTTTATTAGTAGCGCGTAATAATTAATGGCCATTAGGGAGGACAAGTGTTGAGGCTTTTTGGGCTTGACTATATGAATAAATGATATATAATAATGTAAGTGCTTTTGAGAGAATATAAGTCATACAATATAAAAATAATTATACAATAAGGTGATTTATATAATTTTTTGTAGGAGGCAGAAAAATTGCACTATGATAATAGCAAACGTGCGGCAGTTATGCGGCATTATGCCAATGCACTGTTGTTTATGGCAGTGGATTATATAGCCGTGGTCTTAGCGCAAATTGCAGCCTACAATATTTGTATTTTCAGTGGACGGTTGCTTGCAAATTCCTTTGTTTTTTCACCAGATTATCAATATATATATATACCGATGATTTTTATTCTATGCATTGGCACAAATGATGGCTATATGTTTAATCGTCCTGCCATGGATTTCAGCCGTGATGTGTTCAAAGGTGTTGTTTTTGGTATCATTATGTGTGGTATTTTACTGTTTGCCATGCATGAGACATTTTTTGTGTCCAGAGCCTACGCGGGATTACTGTCAGTAATCGTGATTTTGTTGGTGGCGGTGTTTCGCTATGTGGTTGCAAAAAGGCTAAAGAAACTGCCAATACTAAAGGAAAGAATTCTCATTATCGGTGCTGGAAAAACAGCAGAAAGAATAAAGAAATACTTTGATAATGATATCGTTTACAGGTATAATGTAATAGGTATTATTGATGACCATCCCATATCTCAGGAGCTGGCAGCAAAATATCCCCTTTTGGGAGGCCTTGAGGATTCTGTTGAAGTGATTCAACGGGAGGGTATTAACACTGTTTTGGTGGCGATTCCTGGTATGGAGCATGAGCGAATGAATAACCTTTTGGCGGAAATTCGTCCTTATGTCCGCAATATTCTCTTTGCCCCTGATTTGGTGGGGACGCCAATGGGCAGAGTGCATATCCAGACCTTATTTAGTCAGCAGATAGCTCTTATTAAGAGCTATAACGATATGTCAAGGCTTTGGAATAAATTCATAAAACGGGCCTTTGACCTTGTTGCTGTATTGATTTCTATGCCACTTATTTTACCTGTATTAGTTACCCTTGGAATTATTGTTAAAATGGACTCGAAGGGAAGCGTTTTTTATAATGCAGAACGAATGGGAGAAGGTGGTGGCAGTTTTACCTGCTACAAATTCCGTAGCATGTATACGGATGGGGATGAGCGGCTAAAACAATATTTGGCTGAGAATCCCGATGCTGCTCAAGAATGGAAAAAATACGCCAAGCTTAGGGGTTATGACCCTAGAGTCACCAAGTGTGGCCGTTGGATGCGACGGTTTAGTTTAGATGAGCTTCCACAGCTAATTAACGTGTTGGAAGGCACCATGAGCCTCGTAGGGCCAAGGCCGTATCTGCCTAGAGAAAAGGCAGATATTGGTGAGAATCTGGACACCATAGTGCTAAGCAAGCCTGGAATAACTGGCTTCTGGCAGGTAAATGGACGTAATGATGTGTCCTTCGCCTCCAGAGTGGCTATGGATGTGTGGTATGTCAACAATTGGTCCTTCCCAAGAGACATTATGTTTTTGTTGAAGACTGTAAAAATAGTTATTGGAAAAAGTGGAGCATATTAATTGCTTAATGGAGAGAAGAGTATGAAAAAGTTATCAGCTATGGTTATGGCATGTCTACTGGGAGCAACAGTGGCTATGGGTATGCCAGGGAGCACCTCCTATGCAGAGACTCCTGTTTCAGAGGACAACGTAGTGGTGACCAATGACAACAGTATATTTAAAGTTAGCCGCATGAGAAAGGATAATATGCTTGACCAATACCGGCTTTTTAAGTATGATAAGATACAGATAATTTCCATGGGGCATAGTGATGATTTTGGCGCTAATACCACTACCAGCACTGCCGGTGATATTATGATAGGCGTGGATGGAGTGGCCCAAATACCTTATGTTGGCAATATAAAGCTGGCTGGACTTACCTTGAGTGAAGCAAAGGATGTCATTCAGGCAAAGCTTAGTAAATATTTCAAGCTGTCTGAGTTCAATGTGTACCTTAAGGAATATGGTAAACGCAAAGTATATGTTATGGGCAATGTGGAGGAGCCTGGTATTAAAGAGATGTCTGTAGATAATATGAATGTCTATGCTGCCATTTCCAGTGCCGGGGGTGTCGATAACCGAGGCCGTTCTAAGCATGTTCAGATCCTTCGCCAAGTTGATAATACTCTGTATTTTAGAGAAGTGAACTTGGATGGGTTTGTAAAAAAGCATGACATGACCCAAAATGTTGTTATTGAGGATGGCGATATAGTCTATGTACCAGATTCCGGTAAGGTAGTGTGGAGTGAAGACATCGCACCGTATTTCAATATATATGCTGTATATAGAAGTATTGTGAAATAATAGCATACTACGTC
>JAFVER010000031.1 GCA_017475925.1 Anaerovibrio sp.
TGTTAGAGTCGGTCGAAATTAGCCACTCCAGGTCGGTCAAAATTAGCCGATTTTAGTCAACATAAAATAGCCATTCCTTTTTTCATTCGTTTCCTCTAAACTGGATAGTGACCAATTAACCCAGCTGGAAGGAGACAATGTGAATGATATAAAAAGTAATGGCTTAGTGCCAATTATAGCACAAGCCTTAGAAGTAATGGAAGCCAAGACAGGCCACAATATACCTTTGGATAAGGTAAATCTTGCAGAGCTTGGCAGATTAACTGGATTATCTCGCAGCAAGCTGCGTACTCTCAAGAAGAATAACTTTCAAGACGGCATCAGAACTAAATTACCACGTGTTCCACGTAAAGGAAAACTGGATGCGTTTAAGGATGTCATTAATACTTACTTAAAGCAGGGCGTAACAAACTCAGCTGTTATCTTCTCTGAGATCCAGAAAGAAGGTTTTACTGGTGGCCTTACTATTGTTAAAAACTACATATCCAACAACAAAGGCCTTGTTCCTGCTAAACGTATCTTAGTGGCTCCTCAAGGCAGCCGTGGCAGACGGTATACTACACAACCAGGAGAAGCATTCCAGATGGACTGGGGATTCACAAAGGCCGTTGATCCATCAGGCGAAGAATACCAAGTAGCATGCTTTGCCATTGTATGCCACCACTGCTGCTCAGCCTATATAGAGTTTTTCTCCAGTGCCAAACAAGAGAATCTATTCATTGGCTTGGTAAGGGCATTTGACCGGCTTGGGGTTCCGGAATATATCCTTACAGACAACATGAAGAGTGTTGTTACAAAGCGCGATATAGAAGGCCATCCCATCTGGAACAATGACTATGAAGCCTTTATGAACACTGTTGGCTTTAAGACAAAGCTATGTAAGCCTAGACATCCATTTACCAAGGGACGTGTGGAGCGCCTGGTCAGGTTCGTAAAGGATAACTTCCTTGCAGGAAGGGCATTTCTGAACATAACTGACCTCAATATGGCAGCACTGAACTGGTGTGATAACAAGAATAACGTTTACCGTACATTCCTTGAGGGTAAGCCTGCTGACATACATGCAGCAAAATGTTCATGCTTTCTTCATGCACTGGAGCTCAGCGATAGCCTCAAATTTTATTTAGCACCACTTCGAACGATCAGCTTCGATGGCTTTGTAAACTATGAAAGCAGGCGCTTTGGTGTACCATATACCTATACCAGAAGGCTTGCAAGAGTGATGAGGCAGGGTGACAAGCTATACATCTATTCAGATGACTTAAAGCAGCACCTTACTACTCATGATGTTACATGGAGCCGTAAGGATTCATTTTGTATTGGGCAGTATGAAAATATTGAACGACCTGAAGAATTTCCTACGGCAAAAGTAAAAACATTTATACGTCAGCTTCCTCATGAAAAATCTGTAACATTCGATAAATTCAATTTCGGTGATACGGAGGATATGTGGAATGACTGATATATTTGAAAATATTAATGACTGTTGTGTAAAACTCAAGATTGATCTCTGCGGAGCTGAGCTTGCAAAGATTGCCGTGGATGGAAACTATACAGCCGAAACAATGGAAGCTTTGTCACATCTTTTTACGTATCTTTCGACTAAAAAAGATGCAGCCATGGTTCAAGATATATTAAACAAAAGCAGATTGCCTAAAAGTGCTCCGAAAACCTTCGATAACTTTGACTTCACACGTATAAGGGGACAGGATGTAGAGCGTATAAAAGGCATAAGCAGTTTGGCAACACTGCACTCTGGCTCCAATATTACATTTGTAGGCCCGCCTGGTATTGGTAAGACTCACCTTGCCCAGGCATATGGTTATGAATGTGCGCAGCGCAGAATAAAAGTCTATTTTATTAAGGCAACTGAACTGAGGGATAAATTCAACAGAGCAAGAAAATCCGGTTCAACAGCCAGCTGTGTTAATACCCTTGTTAGATACCAATGTCTAATTATAGATGAGATTGGCCATTGTAAATTCGACAAGGAAAATACAATGTTATTCTTTGATGTTATTGACAGACGGTATAACAAAGAGGGTATGTTCAATACGGTATTTACAAGTAATAAGCAGCCATCCCAGTGGAAGGAATGCTTTGAGGAGGAAGATGCTCTTCTCTGCTCACTGGACCGGATATTTGATAACGCCATAGTCTTTAACCTTAAGGGAAAAAGTTACCGTGGTCGAAAGCTCAAAGTAGTAAATGTTCAGGTTGACAATCTGAACCATGAAGATAAATAGTGTTTAGATAAGGCTAACTAACAGCCTAAGCTGGGTTATTGGTCAACAAAGCTGACTGTTGTATTGGTCATTTTAGACTGACTCTGAAATGGCTATGACGACCGACCCGTAGGTGGTTAAATTACGCCGACGCTAATACTGAAAAGCCACTAGTTCATTACCCTTTACATCTTTATATTTATAACCAATATTATCTTTGCCAGTCATCATTTTTAGAATGAGCTGCACCATAAACGACTTCCCACAATCTGGTGACGAATTAAGCAATATAAATAGTGGAAGCCCTGATGTGGCGAGGTGTTTAATATTGGCAAGACAACGCAATTTAGCATTAAACACAGAAGAAAACATAGCATTTAATAGCTTGAAGTGGTTATGTTGCGCCTGGTTGGTTTTGTTGACAAATTTGTTGTAATTGGCAAACAGCCCCAATAATTCTTTAATGTCAGCTTTCACCTCATCATCACTAGGGGATAAATCCAGCTCATCTTCCCCAATAAATGCTTTTTCCTTTAAGTAGTCAATGTTTAATCTTGGGTATTTTTCTGATTCTTCCTCAACCGTAACTTTACTCAAACGGCTCCTTTCAGCATTAATAGCCAGCCTTTTTATAGTATTTGCAGAAATAGTTACTCTGCCCTGTTTGTCCTCCTTAAATGGGATTCCTTTAAAATATTCTTTATATGAGGAACGGATTTCATTTAGGTCTTTGTCATATTGTGTCAGCGTAATTTTTTCTTCTGGTGATAATGACTGTTCCACAACAATAGCGGTACCAGCTTTAATCAGTGGATTATCCATCAAAGGATCAAATTTCTTATCTTCCTTGTTTTCATCCAGCTCTTCTTCCGGGGTCGATTTTACGCTTTCTTCTATATACGCACTAGGAATGATTTTAGTTGAAAGGGACCACATAGTTTTAAAATCTTCATAAAACTGCTCGTACAACTCCTGATCATCACAATACATATAGTTTTCTACATGATGGTTTACATCCCATGCTGCAGCAGTTAAATTGGCAGATGGGAATATTACCCGAACCCTGCCATCAGTAGCTTTCAAAAGATATATCTTTCTGTGATCATACATGATAGTTGGGTATTTGATTTCAACGGAGCCTTCTATTATTCGTTTGGCCAGTTTTTGATTTTGGTTGACATACTTTTGTACTACCGCCCCAGGCGACACTTCCTCTATCACTTGATTAGCAGTTTCCTTGTTAATTCTGGAAGACATAAATTCCGCCCCCACTATGAGCTGGGCATGATCAAATTTTTTGCTTAATCTGGCAGCAAAACTGAAATCAAAAGAAAATGTAATCGCTTTTAAATCACGGTATCCCTCAAATAGATCTAATGGGTCCTGCCATACTTTGTCCTTATAACTCATAGCATAGCAATTTGCAGAATTATCCCTGGGAGTTGTTTCGGCCAATTTTAGTCCTGCATTGGCAAATAAATCAGTCATTCCATCATCTTTACTCATATCGGAGCCTCCTGCGTCTAAAAATATTGACTTATTTACAAACAAATATACTATTTGTTTGTAAATAAGTCAATATTTTTAGACAAGATTTTACTGCACCATATAAAAAAGTGCCTTCGGCACTTCAACTCCCCAACCCCTCAATCATGAGGGGCTTTCTTTTTTTTGTGACTTTCATGCATAATATAACTATGAATATATTGCAAAAAATCTTCTCCGAGAATCTGACAGAATTAGATAAACTTAATACCAGACCCGCTGTAATGAAGAATATTTATAAGATGGTCAACTGTGGTAATCCATCATTTGGTGGTGCAATGTATCATTGCCGGGATTGCAACTTCCTTAAATTTGTTCCCTTTAGGTGCCATAGCAGGTTCTGTCCTTCCTGTGGCACAAAATACGCCATGGACAGAACGGAGGCCATGGCTTTCAAACTCATCAATACTGTTCATCGACACTGCGTTTTTACAATAGACGAAAAGCTTCGTATCTTTTTTAGAAGAGACCGCAACCTGCTTAATCTCCTGTTTTCCGCTGTCCGCTCCGTATGGTACAGATATTTCTTCAAAATAAGAAAATCTGAAAAATATACTCCAGGATTCATCCTTGTCCTACATACTTTCGGCAGAGACCTAAAATGGAATCCTCATATTCATTGCATCATTTCGGAGGGTGCTATGGGAAAACACAGAATTTGGAAATCTGTTAAACACTTTAGTTATAAATTCCTTAGAGATGCGTTCCAAACAACTCTTCTTAATCTTATGGAGAAGAAACTGGGGCTATCCTTCAAAAAAGTTAAGGCCCTTTGTTATAGAGAGCATCAGAACGGCTTCTATGTTTATGCAAAGTCCAGAAAATGTAATCCAAAAGATGTTGTCAAATATATTGGCCGCTACCTTGGCAGACCTGTTATTGCCACATCAAGAATAGATTCATATAAAAATGGTCTTGTTACCTTTCACTACAACCGCCATGAAGATGACAAATATGTTTCAGAAACTATTCCTGTTATGGATTTCATCAAAAGGCTTATTGTTCATATCCCAGACGAAAATTTCAAAATGATCCGCTATTATGGTCTTTATGCCTCCGGTAATGAATATTACCATGGGCTTATACCAGCAATTTCCCATGAAAAACGTCATTACATGATGTCTTTACAATATTGGCGCAAGCGTATTCTATTATCTTTTGGATATGATGTTTTATGCTGCCCTAATTGCGGCACAGAAATGACACTACTTGATTTATACCATAGCCATCAGCGGATTCCATTTGTCGAAAATTATCATAGACTTTTTGGTGACAAATACTATTAGCCAATATCATCATCTAATGCTAAAATGGACTGGGTGGTGATTACATGTCAGAAACCAATGTCCATGCGTTACGCAAGAAATTTATTGCTGACCCTCCAGAGGGTTTTACCAAAAAAGAAATTCGACAAATGACCGATGATGAAATACTGGATATGAATTATTTTCTTTATGAAGACGACCCTTTTGAAGAATTATGTTTAGATGACGACGAGCCATTTATTCTGCTATAATTCTTCTTTTTCTGGTGCCTGCATTTTCATGCAGGTTTTTTTCTTTTGGTTTCACAATATGAGAACTTTCCTATAATACAAGAAAAGGCTTCCGAAATCTCGGAAGCCTTGATTTTACTGTGGTGCCGAAGGCCGGACTCGAACCGGCACGTATTTGCATACGGCAGATTTTGAGTCTGCTGCGTCTGCCAATTCCGCCACTTCGGCACATCCATCACACATTTATCCTGTGCAACATTGTCATATTACCATTTTTAAAATATGTTGTCAACTAAGTTTTTCCAAGGGAGCTTTTGTCCCTACTTTGAGTCCGTACTAATGGGGGGAGCAACCCAATTTCGGAATGATTTTCTCAAAGCACCTACTGCTTGTCAGCTCGTACTACATTATCCCCATAGATAGTCTTGAAGTCATCACGCATGGAAATAGGTGTCCACCCGTAGCTATCTGCGAGTTCTTTGCAGCTTTCGGCTTTTTTCGCATTGCCAAGTTCACGCTCCAAATCATCACACAGCACCATGAAAGACATACTTTTGTACTTATTTCCGTACATTGTATAGTTCAGCATACTTGTATCACCGCCACTGTTACCAAATGCCAAAACAGGCTGCTGACCAATTTCTCTTGCAATGGCCGAAACCTTGTTCATCTTTAGCATTTTTTCAATAAGTTGGCCGCGCACCAAATAGTCATCCTTTCTATAAACATAATGCTGCCCATCCTGATCGCCTTGATTAACGGCAAGCATTTTCGGATCGGAACCAATTACCTGCGCTGGAGCAAGTCCAAGCACTTCACAGGACAAAATTCGTATAGCCGGACGATCACTACCTGTCACTATATAAACAGTAAAGTTATTTGCTTGCAAGTATTTGACGACCTCCACCATTGGTAAATAAAGTGCCTCACCCCATTTTAGGTTTGTCAGCCCTTCGACAGGCTTATCCATAAATTTTCTGACAAAGACTTCAAACTGTGCCGGTGTCATGCCTGCAAATGCCGCATCCTCCGCTTCCATTTCTTCTACATCCACATTTGGAGGAAATACCTTCGTCCTCCGTATGCCATCCTCAATCATTTCGGCATATGCCCGTGCTTCTGGAGTAGGAATATAGTCTTTGTCATAACGTGCACGCTCCAAATACAGCATCCACTCAAAATACCATGGTGCTGTCTCACAACAGATGGTGCCATCCATATCAAATACCGCAATCCGGTCTGCAACCGGGATAAAATTCTTGCTTTCTTTGTTTGTCACATCTTTCACATAGGAAACAAGTTTTTCCTTTGCAACAGAATTTTTTGACCAGTACTGTAACGACCCGGATTTTGGGGCTTTAATTGCTGCCAATTCTGCCCGTGTCATTGCGTCTGATGGCGAAGCATTCAACCAGCATCCCATACCAATCATCATTGCCATCATTGCCGCATATAATTTTTTACATTTCATTTTTTAATTCATCTCCTTATAAAGTCAAGTGATATTTCCTGAGGCATCAATTTGTTTACCTATTATACTTCTCAGCCAGGGCTGCCAGACGGACTGCCTCCTTATCAGTTAATGCTCCCGGAAGCATCCGCCAGCTCCAGTTGCCACCAGCAGTTCCTGGAAGGTTCATACGATTATCCCCATCAAGCGACAGAATATCCCACACCGGTATAATAGCCATTCTGGCATTGGAAGCATAGGCCCGTTCCACCATTGCCTCGCATATCATCTTATCGGTGCAGTTTTCCAGCCCCAGCATATTGATGATAGCTTCCTTGGTTTCCACATCTATATCTTCATCCAGCCAACCTACACAGGTATTATTATCATGGGTGCCAGTATATACAATGGAATTTTCTGGCTCAACATAGTTCACCCGATGCCGTCCATTGAAATGGAGCTCAAATTCAAGAACCTTCATGCCAGGGAAACCACATTGCTCCCGCAATTCCTCAACCTCATCTGTGATAACTCCCAAATCCTCAGCCACAATCGGCAAATCCCCAAGAGCCTCCTTAATCTTATCAAAAAATGGTTTTCCTGGACCTTTGCGCCAAACCCCGTCAACAGCGGTTTCAGCTTCACCATCAACCTCCCAATATGACTCAAAGCCTCTGAAATGATCAATACGTACCATATCAACTGTAGCAAGCATCCGCTTCATACGATTAATCCACCAGCTATAGTCCTGTTTTTCCATTTCATCCCAGTCATATTGAGGGTTGCCCCACAGCTGACCTGTTGCACTGAAATAATCAGGTGGTACACCAGCCACCTTATACGGCCTACAGTTTTGGTCTAATTTAAACAGCTTTTGATTGCTCCATACATCAGCACTGTTTTGAGATACAAAAATCGGCATATCTCCCAATATCTGTATCCCATGCTTATTGGCATATGCACGAAGCTCCTGCCATTGAAGCTCAAAAATGTACTGTTCAAAGCATTCCTGCCGAATTTCATCAGCCAGATTTTTCTCCATCTTGGCCAAAGCCTCCGGTACACGATGCTTTAAGTCATCCTCCCATTCAATCCAGCCTGCTTCACGATTCTTTACGGAAATTGCCCTAAAAAGCGAATATTCCTTCAGCCAATAGGCTTCCCTCTTACAGAAGCTTTCATAAGCCTCCAGCTCATGCTTATCTGCCAAGGTAAAGAAATTCTTCGCCGCCTTGCTCAATAACCGCTTTTTAATAGTCACCGCCAGCTCGTAATCTGTTTTATTTACTGCCTCTTTATCTGGGCGCTGAATGTCCTCCTTGTCCAACAGCCCCATATCATATAATTTATCAGGTGATATAAGCATGGTATTCCCGGCAAAGGCAGAAGGAGATGCATAAGGAGAATAGCAATTATCCACCGGTGTAAGTGGTAAAATCTGCCAAATATGCTGCTTGGCCTTTACCAGAAAATCCACAAATTCATAGGCAGCAGGGCCAAAATCTCCTACACCATATTTCGACGGAAAGCTTGTTGGATGCATAAGGACACCACATTGTCTGGGGTATTTGTGATTTTCCTTTTTTCGCCTATATACCAATACCCCATTGGCCGGAAGTTCCACGGCTATTCGGTCCCGTATCACTGGTATATCCTTTCCATGACCTATGGCATCCACAAACACCCCCGCCCATAAATCCCGCACATCCAATGATATCTTTTTTTCATCACTGCCGCGGTTTAATAAAACGATAAACACATCATTTTCTGCTGACTCACCGAAAATATCCTTACCGTCTTCAATAAATCTGGTATATCCGTACACATCTCCATCGGCATATATGGTCATAAACCTTCCAGTTTGCAGGGCAATATTTTCATTACGCAGCTTAATAAGCTTTTTGTTCCACTGACGCATATCATCATCGCCAGTTTCCCAGTCATATGGACAACGGCAATATGGATCACGATATCCCTGCATGCTTATTTCATCGCCATAATATATACTTGGCACTCCCGGAAAGGTCATCTGCCAGGCCACAGCCTGTTTTAACCTGGCCTTTCCCAGCTTCAGATGCTCCTTATCCAGTTCATATTCAGCCTGCTTCAATGCTGGCATACCATTTGCCGGTGGAGCTTCACCCAATATGGTCAATATCCGTTCACGGTCATGGCTGCCGATCAAATTCATCATGGCATAAAAGTTCTGAGCCGGATAATTCTCCTGCAGGCTGTTTATCCTTCGACTAATCTGCTGTCCATTGGCGTGTCCCAACAGGAAATCAATAACAACACTTCGGAAAGGATAATTCATAGCCGAATCGATCTCATACCCGCATAAATAATGTCGGTTCATTCCATAAGCATTTTTATTGGATGCATCCTCCCATACCTCACCGATAAGCACAGCCTCCGGGTCAGTAGCTTTAAGCTCTTTATAGAAAGCCTGGCTAAACTCCTCCGGCAATTCGTCAATCACATCCAGCCGCCATCCACTTATTCCCTGCTTGGTCCAATGATGGAGTACACTATCGTCATTATGAATTATAAAATCCATATAGGACGGACTTTCCTCTTTTACATTTGGCAGGTTGGTAAATCCCCACCAGCTTTCATAAACATTTGGATAATCAATGAAGCTGTACCAGCTATAATAAGGTGACTCCTTGGATTGACAGGCACCTACCGAATCATAGGTACCGAATTTATTGAAATACTTGCTGTCAGCCCCGGTATGACTGAAAACCCCATCCAGGATAAACCGTATTCCCATTTCCTTTGCCGCAGCGCAAAGCTCAGCAAACTCCTCTTTTGTCCCCAAAATAGGATCTGTTTCCATGTAGTCGGCCGTATCATAATGATGATTGCTGGCAGATACAAAAATCGGATTTAGATATACCACTGATATCCCCAATTCCTTCAGGTATGGCAGCTTTTCCCTGATGCCGGCAAAATTCCCACCGAAGAAATCATAGGCCAATATATCGCCAGTATCGGTATCCTTAAAATAATGCGGCTTGTCCTTCCAGGAGGCATGATATATAGCCCCCCTCTTTTCAATAATCCGATCTCCCTTGCGATAAAACCTGTCAGGAAAAATCTGATACATAACCGAGTGCTTAAACCAAGCCGGTGTCTTGGCTCCCTTGTTAAATACCGTTATCTGATAGGATGCCCTTGGCTCATCACATAAAAAACCATTACCACCGAGGCGGTCATCATTATTGCAATAAAACAGTTCCCTGCCACCAACAGAGATAATAAAATAATACCACAGCAGCGTACCCAACTCCGGCATTTTAACAGAGGTCTCATAATATTTGCCTTCCAGAACCGGCTCCATTACATACATGGACTCGCCTACCCGGTCCTGCCACAGTCTAACCTTCACTGAGGTCACTTTTTCATCAGTGTCCACCCTCAACCGCAAAATCACATTGCTTTCTGTAGGTGCTGCCCCTACCGGGGAGCGATAAAATTCATTTTGTGAATCATGAATAACATTCAGCATGGTTGCCACATGACCTCCCGCCCTGAAAACTTATACAAGAAAAGGGATTGCAGGCGCTAATCCCTTTTCTTAACATAACCATTTAGCAATACACAACTAAATCAACTAATTAAATCTAATAGCCAGCATCAGTCATGCTTCGTCTAGCCTAAACTTTAATTATCCAATCAGCTGCTTATACATGTCTATATATTCCCTTGCCGACCTGCTCCAGCTAACATCAGAGCACATAGCATTTCTCTGAATCTGGTTCCATAAGCCGATGTGCTCGTACTCTGTCAAGGCACGCTTGATGGCATACATCAGGTCATGAGCATTTATATCAGCAAAGGTATAGCCGTTTCCATTGGCACTATACTTGTCATATTGCTTTACGGTGTCCTTCAAGCCACCAGTTTCCCTTACCACCGGAATAGTACCATATCTAAGAGCAATCATCTGCCCTATGCCACAAGGCTCATATATTGATGGCATCAGGAAGATATCCGCACTACCATAAATACGCTGAGCTAATTCGTTGGAAAAGTATATATTGGCTGACACCTTAGTTGGATGACGCCATTGCAAATCCCTGAACCAATCTTCATAGCCCTTATCACCAGTCCCTAACAGCACGAATTGGCATTCCTCATGGGATAAAATTTCATCCATGATTCTGATAATAAGCTCCAGCCCCTTTGGCTCTACGAGACGGGATACCATGGAAAGCATCGGAATGTTACGACCTACTGGAAGTCCCAACTGCTCCTGAAGCTTTACCTTGTTCTCCACCTTTTTATCCAGGCTGTCAACATCAAAATTTACGAATAAATTCTTATCAGTGGCTGGATTGTACATATCTACATCAATACCATTGACAATCCCCCGCAAAGCGCGCTGGCGTTTTCTCAACAAACCATCCAAATGCTCACCATAAAATTCATATTGGATTTCCTCTGCATAGGTGCGGCTTACCGTACTGATAAGGTCGGCATAAATCATACCGCCTTTCATGAAATTCACCGCATCATTGAACTCCAAATCGCCATTATTGAAATACTTCCAATCCAAACCTAAAACATCACTCATGACATTCTTATCAAACATACCCTGATATTTCAGATTATGAATAGAGAATACCGTTTTTATGTTATCATATCGAGCATCGCCATTGTGCTCCAGCTTCAGGAATACATTTACCAAAGCCGCATGCCAATCATTACTGTTGATAACATCAGGCCAAAAATCTATGGCTGGAAGTAGATTTAGTACTGCACGGGAGAAAAACGAAAATCTTTCTGCATCATCCCCGTATCCGTACATTCCATCCCGGCGGAAATACTCCTCGTTATCAATGAAATAGTAGGTAACGCCTTCATGAACCAATTTTTCCACTCCGGCATACTTCTCCCGCCAGGAAACCGGAATAGTAATATGAGCGACATGCTCCATATTATTTCTGAATTCTTCAGGAATACTGCTATATTTTGGCAATACGACCCTGGCATCAACACCCTCAGCTACCAACGCCTTAGGTAGAGAACCTGCCACATCCGCCAATCCCCCAGTTTTGACGAATGGTACTGCTTCTGAAACTACATATAATACTTTCATACTACCTATACCTCTCTTTGGCTTAATCTTCCTTTGCCCTTCGAATCCATGTTTTTTCAGGGTTCGGATTATTCTACTGCTTTCTTTTTTCTAGTTGTTTTGGTGGTTTTGGCTGCCCCATCTGCTGCAGCCTTCTTTGATGCTTTTGTTACCCTAGTTGTCTTAGCTGCTTTGGCTTCCTTGTCTGTAGCAGCTGCTTTTGAAGTTCTGGTCCGTTTTGGCTTCTCCTCTTTGACCTCATCCTCTACAGCTGTTTTCCTTCCTCGGGTTGCTTTTACTGCTTTAGCCGTCTTTGCTGAGTCTCCCTCTTCAGCCTTTTTGGCAGCTGTTTTTCTGGCACGTTTTGGCTTTTCTTCCTTGGTCTCAGCCTCTGCAGCTACCTCTTTTACCTTGACGGTCTTTGTTGCCTTAGTTGTTTTTGTTGCCTTTGCTGAGTCGCCTTCATCAGCTTTTTTGGCAGCAGTTGTCTTCCTGGTACGCTTTGGCTTTTCCTCTTTAGCTTCAGCCTCTGCGGATTCTTTTTTTGCCTTGGTAGATTTTGCAGTCTTAGCTGTAGCTGTATTAGCGGCTTTAGCCTTTCCTACGGTTTTAGCAGCCTTCGTTATTGCTTTTTTTTTGGCTATATCATCACTATTTTCTTGATACTCCAAGTAAATAGTTGCCAATGGTGGAACCGTCACCAAAATCGACTGCCCCTTATTCTGCCAAGGGACATCTTCGGTTTCAATGTCATAATCGTTCAATACATTGGAGCCACCAAATTCCTCTGCGTCACTGTTAAATACTTCCCGATAAACACCAGCCTTTGGTACACCAAAGCGATAGCCCTGATGAACCTCCGGAGTAAAGTTACAAATTGCAATGACAAAGGTTCCGTCCTCAGCCTTACGGATAAAGGAAACAAGACTATCATCTGCATTTTCACAGTCAATCCACTCAAAGCCATTCCATTCAAAATCCACTTCCCAAAATGCTTTGTGATCAACGTAGAACTTGTTTAAAGCTCTTGAATACTCCAGCATCTGGGTATGCTTTTCATACTGCTGTACCAAATGCCAATCAAGACTATCATCAAAATTCCATTCAATAAATTGGCCAAACTCACCACCCATAAAGATAAGCTTCTTTCCTGGATGTGCCATCCAAAAGCCGAAAAAGGCCCTAAGCCCGGCAAACTTCTGCCAATAATCTCCCGGCATTTTGCTGATGAGTGAGCACTTGCCATGTACCACTTCATCATGGGACAACGGCAAAACAAAATTTTCGCTAAAGGCATACATCAGCGAGAATGTAATCTTGTCATGGTGCCACTTACGGTATATTGGGTCAAGACTTACATAACGAAGTATATCGTTCATCCAGCCCATATTCCATTTGTAATTAAAGCCCATGCCCCCCATGTAGGTTGGCTTGGAAATATTTGGCCACGCAGTGGATTCCTCAGCAATCATCAATGCCTGAGGATAATATTTAAACACTGCCTCATTCAGCTTGTGAAGGAAATCTATTGCCTCCAGGTTTCCATCACCACCATATTTGTTTGGCACCCAGTCCCCATCCTGGCGGCCATAATTCAGATAAAGCATATTAGCAACTGCATCTATCCGTAATCCGTCAATATGATACTGCTCCATCCAAAACAGGGCGTTGGAAATAAGGAAGCTCTGTACCTCCGTACGACCATAATCAAAATTTATTGTTCCCCAGCCACTGTTGTCAGCCCGCTGAATATTATCAGATTCATAAAGATTTTGACCATCAAAATCCCTAAGACCCTGATCATCCTTGCAAAAATGTCCAGGCACCCAATCCATGATAATACCAATACCTGCCTGATGTGCTTTATCCACCAGATAACAGAAATCATCCGGTGTACCATAACGGCTGGTTACAGCATAATAGCCAGTAGCCTGATACCCCCAGGAGCCATCAAATGGATGCTCACAAAGAGGCATAAATTCCATATGAGTATAGTTCATGCTCTTTACATAATCCACCAGCTGGTCAGCCATTTCACGGTAGGTAAGGTAGTCTCCCTCCAGTGTACGGCGCCACGAGCCAAGATGCACTTCATAGGTAAGCATTGGCCGACTGTAGGATGGGTTCTCCTCCTTGAATTTAAACCACTTCTTGTCCTGCCACTTGTAATTATTAAGGTCATAAACTATGGAAGCCGTCTCTGGTTTCTTTTCAGCAAAAAATCCATACGGGTCGGCTTTCATAATATGTGGCCCTTCATGCTGTGGTAAAATAGCATACTTATAAACAGTGCCAGTGCCAAGACCTGGAATAAACAGGTTCCAGATTTCTCCGTCACCCAGCTTCGACATTTTGTTTACACGGGTATCCCAGTTGTTAAAATCACCAACTACCGATACCTCTTTGGCATGGGGCGCCCAAACCGTAAATCGAACTCCCTTCTGACCATCCTGTGTCATTATATGTGCACCAAGCATTTCGTAAGCTCGATAATTTGTCCCCTGGTGAAACAGGAACAAATCAAACTCGCTAAGTTCAGATGTATTCATTGAATACCCCCTTCTATATCAAACAAAAATTTACTTTATTTCCACAGGCTCAATTTCCCAAATATCCTCTGCGTACTCCTTAATGGTACGGTCTGACGAGAACACTCCGGAATTTGCAATATTAATTGCCGAAGACCTAAGCCATGCATCCTTGTCCTGATACCGGCGAACAATCTCCTCATGAGCTGCAATATAAGCATCAAAATCCTTCAAAATAAAGAATTCATCATTACTGTTAATCAGATAATCAAACAAGGTCTGGAAATTACCATAAGTACCATCAGTCAGTTGGTTCATAACTGTGCGCACCCGCTCATTGGTGTTGTATTCATCCCAGGCACTGTAGCTTCTATTTTCATAATAAGCCAATACCTCTTCAGCCCTAAGACCGAAGATTACACAGTTCTCATCGCCAACCTGCTCATGAATTTCTACATTGGCACCATCCAGGGTTCCAAGGGTAATAGCACCATTCATCATGAACTTCATGTTACCTGTTCCAGATGCCTCCTTGGAAGCAGTGGAAATCTGTTCGCTGACATCGGCAGCCGGATAAACCATTTCGCCTAGGGACACACCAAAGTTCTCAATAAATACCACCTTAATTTTGCCGTTAATGCTTTCATCACTATTAACCTTATCTGCTACGGCATTTATCAAGCGAATGGTTTCCTTAGCGGTATAATATCCCGGTGCAGCCTTGCCACCGAAGAAATACGCCACTGGTATTGGCATATCGTAATCAGGGTCATTCTTTAACCGGTCATACTGATACATAATATGCATAATATTCATAAGCTGCCGCTTGTAGGAATGTATACGCTTTACCTGTATATCAAACAAAGCATCAACCTTTACCCTTACCTTGTTGTGGGACCATACATATTGAGCTAGTTCCCGCTTGCGGGCACGTTTAATCTTGTTAAGTGACTTTAGGAAATCCGGATCATCCACATAGCCATTCAGCTTCGATAACATTCTGTAGTCAAACCGCCATTTTCTGGTGAGCTTGCTATCAATGAGATGCGCCAGGTCATTGTTTGCACTGATGAGCCAACGACGGTGGGTTATACCATTGGTCTTGTTGTTGAATTTTTTCGGGAACAGCTTATAGAATTGCTTCAGGGTACTTGTTTTCAAAATATCCGAATGGATTTTTGCCACACCATTAACACTGTGGGAGCCCACAATAGCCAAATGAGCCATATGAACCTGACCATTCTCGATTATTGATACGGAACGAACCAAATCCTCATCCCCCGGGAACTTCTTTCTTACTACCTCCAGGAAACGACGATTTATTTCCTCAATAATCATAAACAATCGTGGCAATACACCCTTAAACAGGTCAATATCCCATTTCTCCAAAGCCTCCGGCAAAATAGTGTGGTTGGTATAGGCCATGGTGTGGGTGGTAATATCCCAGGCCTCCTCCCATTCCATCTTTTCTTCATCCACCAAAATACGCATCATTTCAGCCACAGCAGTAGCAGGATGAGTATCGTTAATATGAATACCAATCTTTTCCTCCATGCCATAATAATTGTCATGAGTAAGGCGATAATGCCGCAAAATACTCTGAATACCAGCAGAGGTAAAGAAATACTCCTGAATCAAACGAAGGCGTTTGCCATCAGAGGATCGATCATCTGGATATAGGTACTCGGTGATTTTATTTACCCAACGACGATACTGCTGACGCTCATTTATCTGAGCCTGAGTCAATGTACCATAATCAGAAAAATCTCTGGTTACTTCAGCATTCCACAGGCGAAGATTATTAACGGTGTTATTCATATAGCCAATAACCGGCACATCATAAGGCACAGCCATAACCTCGGCATAATTCTCATGCACCAGCTCAAGCCGGTCCTCACCAGGTACCTCCTTCATATAGGCATTACCACCTATACGCACAGTAACAGATTTATTAGGCTTTCTAAATTCCCAGGCAAAGCCATCCCGCAACCAGTTGTCCGGGATTTCTATCTGGGTTCCATTAATGATTTTCTGCTCAAACAAGCCATACTGATAGCGCATCCCACAGCCGTGAGCAGGCAATCCCAAGGAAGCCATAGAATCAATAAAGCAGGCAGCCAAACGGCCCAGACCGCCATTACCCAGCCCGGCGTCTGGTTCCTCATTATATATATCAGTAATATTAAGCCCCAATTCCTTCAACACAGCCTGCATAGGGTGCTTTAAATCAAGATTTATAAGATTTGTATTCAACAGCCGGCCTAGCAGGAACTCTATGGAAAAGTAATAAATCTGCTTATTTTCGTTAATAGCATATTGCTTGTTGGTTTTAATCCAATTCTCTGTGGTATACTGCTTTACCACATTGGCAATGGTGTTATAAACCTCATTTATAGATAACTCAGACAATTCACGGCCATACAGAATCCTAGAGGTGGTAATAAATCGCTCTTTCAGCTCCTCCTTTATCTTATCATCATGTTGCTCTACAACTTTTTTACTAGCTGCCATAAAATCACTCCTACGCAAACTGACAAATACGTACTACAGCCAAATCATAATCACACAATACAATCCAGCTAATATAAAATAACAAAAGATGGCCATCAATACGTCAAATCAAGCCACAGCATGAAATATGTCCCATAACCGTGGCTTGATTTACATTTTAAATAACTGTACCCTTGGCAACCACCAACGGATAGTTTTCAGACCCCTTCAACCACTGATCTGCTGAAATAACAACATTCTTATCACAAATTACATCCCGAAGCATAGCATTTTCATCTATCTGGCACTGCTCCATAATAATACAGTCCCTTATCTTCACTCCAGGCCCGACCTTTACCCCTCGGAACAGAATGCTGTTTTCCACTTCACCGTGGATTTCGCAGCCGTTTGCCACAAGGGAATGGGTAACTCTTGCGCTATCCTTGTACTGCACAGGAGCAGCATCCTTGTTCTTGGTATGAATTGGATTGTCTCCCATAAAGAGCTCGTTCCATATATCCTTGTTCAGCATGGCCTTGTTGGCATTGAAATAAGCCATGGTTGAATTCACCCGAGCCACAAAGCCCTTATGCTCATAGGCGTAAATACTATAATCATTCATATGACGGATAATACCATCCACCAACAGACTGGTTCCGCCCCGCTCAAAAGCCGTAGAAACAATCTTAATGAAGGTGTCTCTTCCCATTAGATAAATTCCCAGGAAGTCGTTTGAACCCTTGGTGGCCGTCAGCTGCTTTGCAATATCATTTACGCAACCATCACCGGCAATCTGCATAGCTACTGCATCACCCGGCAAATCCGTTGGGGCCTTGCTGTAAATCATGGTTATATCGGCTCCGGTATTCTGGTGGAATAGGAGCACGGGACGAAAATCTATGTTATATACCGTATCAGCCTGAGCCAGCAGGACATAGTCTGCTGCATTGTGTTTAATATAATCAAGATTATGATAGATGGTGGCCAAAGTAGTTGGCATATGCTGTCCATCCAAATCGCTTGGCAGATATACCAGACCTTCACGGTGTCTTGCCAAATTCCAATCCTTACCGGAACGCAGGTGATCAAACACCGGCCTGGCCTTATTGGACAACAACACTCCTACATGGCTCATACCGGAATTCACCATACTGGACAGTGCAAAATCCATCAGCCGATACCTCCCGGCAATAGGCAAAGCAGCAACCGGGCGACGATCACACAGCTCCTTCAGCATAGTTTTAGCACCATCAAGTCTTATTATCCCCATCATATTACTACTCAATACGATCAGCTCCGTTTCTCATATATGCCATCAGCTTACCTGCTGGCCACTGTTTACAGCTTCGACGGTCTCTCCCTCAGGAACTACAGCTATAGCCCCCGGCTCTCCCAATATCTGGGCACGGGCCGAAATTACACTGTTTTGTGCAACTATAGCGTGGTCAACCACAGCATTTTCTTCTATAACGGCAAATGGCATAATGACAGAATTGGTAACCTTAGCTCCCCTGCCAATCTTTACACCAGAGGACAATACCGAATGACTCACCTTGCCCAGAATCATCGAGCCCTCGTTTATCATAGACCGGCTAATATCTGCCTCCATGCCTACAAAGTGTGGTGGCAGTGATGGGTTTGCTGAATAAATATTCCAGGAACTATTGATGGAAAACGGCGGTTCATCCTGCAAAAGGTCCATATTGGCCTGCCACAGGCTCTCAATGGTTCCTACATCCTTCCAATACCCCTCAAACTTGTAGGAGAAAATCCTGGCATCATTTTTCAGCATATTAGGAATAATATTTTTACCAAAATCATGACTGGAGGTTTCATCATTGGCATCGGCCTTCAGGTACCTATCCAAAAAATCACGGTTGAACACATAAATGCCCATGGAAGCCAAATTGCTTTTTGGTTTAGCCGGTTTTTCCTCAAACTCTACGATTCGTCCGTCCTTCGCATCAGTGTTGAGTATGCCAAACCGTGGAGCC
This sequence comes from Anaerovibrio sp., assembly GCA_017475925.1. Classification (GTDB taxonomy): domain Bacteria; phylum Bacillota; class Negativicutes; order Selenomonadales; family Selenomonadaceae; genus Anaerovibrio. The sequence continues at coordinate 18,811 of JAFVER010000031.1, forward strand.
TCTTCCCAAGGCACCTCGAATACCCCGATGGTAACGTCGGCCTTGTTAGTCCTATGGGATACAATCATTTTGGCGTAATCCATGGTGTAAATATGGTCGCCGGAAAGCACCAGCACATATTCCGGGTCAACCATGTCAATAAAATTGAGATTCTGATAAATGGCATCTGCTGTTCCCTTGTACCAATCTGCCCCCTTGTCACGAGCATAAGGAGGCAAAATGAACACGCCACCATCAGATCTGTCCAAATCCCAGGTATCTCCGGTTCCTAAATAGGAATGCAGCTCCAACGGACGATATTGTGTAAGCACACCTACCTTGTTTATGCCAGAATTGGTGCAGTTTGAAAGTGGGAAATCAATTATCCGATATTTTCCACCAAAAGGCACTGCCGGTTTAGCTATATTTTTGGTCAATGCCCCCAATCGACTGCCTTGTCCGCCGGCCAGTATCATGGCTACGCATTTTGTTTTACTCATAATACCCACCCTTTCTTTAATTTTGCAACAGTTGTATTGACTTTTAAAATCTATATAATTCCATCACAAATGTATGTTATTTGTTAAGTTCTATAGAATATTTCAAAATCCTGCAAAAACAATTGGAAATTATTAAAAACTTAGCATATAAGCGTTATGAAAATGATACTAAACTCAAATAAACACCATTGCTATTGAGCCAAAAAACATGGCTATGCTCATACTTTTCAGCATTTTTGACAAAAACCAGTCCTGATTACCCCGGGATTTTTTTGCCACAACATGCAGCTCGTATACAAGAAATGAGCCGGTAAAGAAGCACAACGGCACATCCCTGTCAGCTATCCCGAAGAGCAGCAGTGCAAGGGCCAGGGCCATACCGGCCTTTTCACCGTTGGTGAATGTACTTGTCTTTTTCCTTGGCTCCACATCGAAGGAGTCCCTGTATCTCATTCCCGGCATATCAATTAATCCCTTCGGCTGCCCAGGAGCCATTGCCAGAAAGCATCAGCTTCATATCATGTCTTGACAAAATACTGGACCGATGACCAACGCTGACCACTGCCATATCCGGCAGATATTCCTTAAGCATGTCATAAGATTTGGCCTCCACTGACTCATCCATTGCTGAGGTGGACTCATCCAAAAATACCAGCTGTGGCTTGAACAGCAAAATTCGAATAAAAGCTATCCGCTGCTGTTCACCCAGGGATAAAATTCGGCTCCAATCATCTACCGTATCCAGCTTGTCCTTTAGGGCTGACAGGCCCAAAGCGTCCAGCATACCACCTATATCAGTGCTGTCATTTTCCGGCACGGACTGAGGATAAATATAGCCTGACGCAGGGTTCCCAAAGGCAGATACGGGCGTTGCGGAAGAAACATCACCCGCCAGCTGTCAGGAAGGGACATCTGCCCCTTGCCGTAAGGCCAAATCTCCGCCAAGGCTCTGAGCAATGTGCTCTTTCCAGCACCGGAATCTCCACTGATAAGCAGATAATTGCCGGGTCTTACATCCAGCTGCAAGCCCTCTATCAAAGAGTCTCCATTTGGCAAATCAACACTAAAATTCATCAGGGATAATTTATTTTCATTGCTATTGGATATAACAAAATCCGATTTAAGGGAATCAACCTCCTCCATATGCTCAGTAAAACCGTTAAGACGCCGAATAACTGATACATATTGGGCAATGGAGGCATAGGCATCTACAAAGTAGCTTAACGCATCCTGCACCCGTCCAAAAGCACTGATGGTCTGCATAAGTCCACCCAGCTGCATTTCACCGGCAAAATATTTAGGAGCAGCCATTAAAATTGGAAAGATTATTGCTAACTGCGCATAACCATTAATGTAAAAATTCAACAGCTTGGTCCGCTTCATCAGGCCCCAGAAATTTTTTATGACATTTTTAAATCTTTGGTCAAAGCCCTCCAGCTCTGGCTGTTCACCACGATAAAAGGCTATGCTCTCGCTGTTTTCCCTGACCCGTACCATATTAAAACGGAAATCAGCCTCAAACCGTTGCTGGTCATAGTTAAGGGAAATCAGCCTTGAACCAACCTTATGGGCAAACCATGTGCCCAGAGTGGAATAAATAAGACATAAAAACACCATATAGCCAGGTACTGACAGCACAGTTTCTCCAAATGGTATTTCCAGCACGCCGGATAAATTCCACAGCACAAATACAAAGGCCATCAGGGTCGTAAACTGCTTCAAAAAGCCCAAAAATAATGTCAGGGTAAGATTTATAAATGAATTTATGTCCTCCGAGATTCGCTGGTCCGGGTTGTCCATATCGGAATTCAAAACCTGCAACTTATAATAAACCTGCTTGGCCATCCAGCTTCGCAGATAATGACGGGTCATCCAGGTACGCCACTTTATTTCCAGCATTTGCCGTAAATAAACAGCATATACCGCCATTATTATGTATACAAAGGCAATCACCGTAAACTGCCCAATCAGCGGCCAAAAGCTGGGATAGTCATAATTCTGCAGCGCGTTGTAAAACTCGTTATGCCACTGGTTTAACAGCACCAGCATATACACCTGCCCCAGGCTAAGCAAAATAATAACCGTCAGCAGGCCCCTTGCCCACCAGCGCTCCTCTGATTTCCAATATGACCGCATCATGCTCCAAACATTTTTGGCCATGTCTCTCTTCCGCAATATATACACCTCCAAGCATCAATACATTCTATTATAGCGCAGTTGACCATTTTTTTCTTTCAAAAAATAAATTTTTCCAACCCATCAAAAAAAGTGACCGGCCTGTACAGTCACTTTTAACGTAAATATATACGCTTGACAGATAAAATCATTACAAGTTTTTGAAACAAAAAAAGGGCGAGCTACTCCCGCCCCAAAAGCTGTCTCATTGTCCCCATAGCCCGAAAAAGGATTACCCCCACATTGGCTGCGGATATCCCCAGGGTATCAGCAATCTCTTTGTTGCTCATATCTCCCCAGAACTTCAGCTCAATAATCTGTTGCTCACGCTCTGACAGCTTTCCCAGTGCCAGCAGCAATTCCTTTTTTCCTTCCTTTTCCAGCAGCTGACCATCAGGCATTTCCTTTTTATCCACTGTAGGGGAAAAAACATCGTCCCATTCCACATTTTGGCGATGGCTTTGCCAACGGTAGTAATCCGTAAGAGTTCTGGTAGCTATCCGGCTAAGCCAGGTGGTAAAGGATGCCTTGGAGCTGTCAAAGCTGCCTAAATGCTCCACCAGCTTTTCAAAAACATCACTGACAATATCATCAGCAACGGAAGAATTTTTTACCCTGGCATATATCAGATTGTATATTCTGGGAAAAAAATGCTCATAAAGCTCATCAAACGCGTTATCATCATCAAGGGCCTGCTGAGCCACAATATTCCAATCTCGTTCTTCCATAACTGCTTTCTCCTATGCTACCTGACGCTTTACCAGCTGGGCGAACACCCCGTTTTGGGCCAATAATTCATCATAGGTTCCACTTTCCACCAGAGAGCCCTTATCCATAACCAAAATCCGGTCACAATCCCTTATGGTAGACAACCGATGAGCTATCACCAGTCGGGTGGCGTTGAAGCGCTGCAGGCTTTCCGTAACAATTGCCTGAGTCCGGTTATCCAGCGCACTGGTGGCCTCGTCAAAAATCAAAATGGCTGGCTTGGCAGCCAGGGCCCTGGCAATCATTATACGCTGCCGCTGCCCTCCAGATATATTGCTGGAACCCTCGCTTATAACAGTCTGCATTCCCATTGGCATAGCCCGGATATCATCGGCTATTCCGGCAGCCTCGGCTGCTGCCCAGGCATCCTCCTTGGTTAAAGCAGACTGTCCTACTATATTGGTAAATATATCGCCAGTCATTAACTGACCATTCTGTAGTACAACCCCCATTTGTGACCGCACTGATGGTGGCGACAGCTCAGCCAAGGACTGACCGTCATAATATATGGCCCCGCTTTTAGGCTGTTCAAAGCCTAAAAGCAATCTTACTAGGGTTGACTTCCCACAGCCGGAGTGACCTACTATGGCTACATTCTCCCCCGCCGATATCTGAAAGCTTATATCATGAAGCACATCTTTTTTATCATGGCCATAGGCAAAGGTCAAATGACTGACCTCTATTGCTCCTGACAATGGGTCAGCATCCACCTTATCATTGGTGTTTTCCGGTAATTCCTCAAGTATAGGCCGCAAATTTTCAATATGGGGCTGAATAGTAAAGAAGGTTCCCACCAACGGAATAACCGAATTCAGCGTAGCATTGAAGGCCGTAAAAGCCGCTTCAAAGGCCAAAAACTGGGCATAGCCAATGCCGCCAGTCAAGGTGCCGACAGCCTCTCCCCTTCCATCCAGGGGCTGCTGCATACCATATACCACCACATAGTATAACAGCATAGTAAGTATAAAGGGCTGGGCTGCTGCAATAATTGTATTATAGTTATTTTGCCATCGAAGAGCAAGATTCCAGCGCCAGGTTTCACCAAAAACCCTGCTCCAAAGATTGTATGCCTGCTCCTCTGCTCCATGAACACGAAATTTACCCAGACCGGAAAAAATCTGCTGTACCAGTCCGGCTTCCTTATTGGTAGCATCAATAAGCCTTCGCTGAAATCCCAAAACCCGCCAATAAATAATGGCAGTTACAATGCACCATATCCCCCATACAGCCACAGCCACAGCGGTAAGCTTCAGGCTGTACCAGCACATCAAAAGCAAGCTCCAAAAGGAGAATACCGTGTTAAAAACCGTTGCCACAAAGTTACCGCTGACTACCTCCTTTACCGACTCAATACCTCGCATACGGCTGGCCAGCTCTCCGGTTGTAAATTTTCTGAAAAACCTTTCCGGCAAAGCCAGTAATCTCCCCCACAGGGCAGCCTCCATTGACATATCCAGTCTGGTACTTATTCGCATTACTGCCACAGAGCGAACCATGCCAAGGGCTGCCATGGTGAAGCTGGCTACCATCATAACCTGGGTTACTGATACCACCCCTTCCCGGTCCATAATAGGCAATATATTCTGAAAGATGGTCTCCGTAATAACCGGACTTATCAAAGGAATAAGCCCGGCAAAAAAGCTTACCAGTAAAATTGTACGATAATCCACCCGCCAGCATTGTCTAAACATAAACCGGAGCAAATCTCTGATTTTAAGCTTTCGCTGCGGAAGCCCTGCATAGCAAAGAAAGGCATCATTATCCAGCTTGGCGGCCTCCTCCCTGGTCAGGGTTACTCCCTCAGGCCTGTTTTTGGTTATAAGCTGATATGTATGCGGGGTTTGGGGAATAACAGCTGCTATCTCTTTTTTTTCACCATAATAGCCAATCATGGTTCCACTATCCTGGGTGTACCAATTCCCTTCTAGTTTTATCAATCGCAGTTGAATATTCGCTTTTTGTGCCAATCGACGAAGCAGGCTTACCGTATCCAGCTTTTTGGCAATTTCCGGCGACAGACTGATGTCTGCCTCCCCCATGGCCAGGGATTTTTGCACCAGCCGCATAATAAAGCTGGCTTCGCCAAGGCCTTTATCCATCTGCCCGGTACTGCCTTCAGTATAAAATATTTCTTCCTCCCCCAGCAGATTATCAATGGCTTCATCCACCAACCGCCTTTTTTGATTAGCAATAATCATTTGACGGCGCTCCAGTCGTTTGTCAGCTGACAAAAACCTCATTCCCTGCAGCATGGAAAAAATCTGCTGATGCTCCTTAAAGGTCTTTATAGCTTCACTTTCAGACAGGGAGGCAGCAAAGATAGTCGACTCAGCCCACTGGGTCAGCGTGGTGTCCCCCAGTGCAGCCAGCCGTTTTATCCACTTTATTTCCGCTAATTGCTTAACCCAGCCTTCCATAAGCGGCTGTAGCTCATCCCTTGACATTTCTGATAAAAGCCTTGGGGTCAGCTGACAATCCTCCAGACCATACAGCAAAATATCTATTTCACCAAACTCATCTATTGCGGGAAACACTCCCTCACCAGCCTGCAGGGAAAATAAATATTCCTGTCTATAGGAAGCCTTATCCCTGGTAACGGCATACACCTCCAGGGTTCCATTTGTCACTACTAAAAGCTCATCATCCCTGACTAGCCGATATCGTTTTCCTGCTTGTAGTTCCATACAATCTCAACTCACCAAACCAAATTATTTATCATGTGCTGAAGCTCCCATTATTGCTACGTTCTTCTATCAGGTGCCGATAAGGCCCATCATGCTCCATCATAGCTCTATGACGGCCCCGTTCCACCACCTGACCATTTTCCAATACAATAATTTCATCAGCATCCCGTATAGTAGATAAACGATGGGCAATGATAACACAGGCACAGCCCCGATGCCGTATATTCGTTAGTACCTGCTCCTCGGTTACAGGGTCCAGGGCGCTGGTAGCTTCATCCAAAACCAGCAGTGAAGGGTTTATGGCCAATGCTCTGGCAATCTCCAGCCGCTGGCGCTGGCCACCGCTAAAATTCAGTCCGCCCTCCGATACCATGGCTTCATAGCCCCCCTCCAGTTGGATGATGTCATCATGAATACAGGCATCCTTGGCAGCTTTTATAATATCACTCTGCCTTAGCGAAGCATCAAAAAGGGCAATATTTTGTCCTACTGTTCCCGTAATCTGGAAAATATCCTGATCCACCGAAGTCAGGGATGAGGTTATTACATTTCGGGGAATTTGCCGACGCTCCTTTCCATCAAACAGCACCTGGCCGCTCCATTCCTCATAAAGCCCCGTTATCACCTTGGCCACTGTGGATTTTCCACTGCCGGAGGCCCCCACAATAGCCACCCAATGTCCCGGCTTTAAATGCAAATTAAAGTCCGTAAGCAAAGGAGGCTCCAGTGGACTATAGCCAAAGGTGACATTTTTCAGAGTCAGCTCGCCGGAAAGGCGCATCCTGCCTGATGCTAGGGCTTTAGCAGCTGTCCCATTGGAAGGCTCAGCTTCCTCCTGCGGATAATTTAACGTATCAATTCCGTAGCGCCTTACATCATTTAACCGCTGCATCTGCATTTCTGTAGTCTGTAGGCTGGTGTAAAGGCCGGTAAGATTTCCTACCGGCGCCTGAAAGCTGGCCATCAAATGCTGAAAGGCAACAAACATGCCCGCAGTCATGGCCCCCTCCATAATGGAAAAACCACCAAAGGTCATAATAAGCGCCCCATTAAGCCCTGACAACAGAGTTGGCAGCATGGTCACCGACAGCATCCACAGCTGAGTCTCCTGAACGCCACTTAGCACCTTGGAGCGGTAGCCGGCCCATTTCATGAAGAAATCCCCTTCATTACCATTGGCCTTCAGGCTGTCAATCATTGAAAGTCCGTTTATGCTGGTGCCATATTCCTTGCCGGCATCCTGTTGTATTCGCATGGACAAATCCGTCAGATGGCGCCTGGTCAGCATCAGTACCCCAACATTCATCAGCATAAAGGCAATACCAATGATTGTCAGCATAACATTGTATTGCAATAGCAGCAGCAAAAAGAACAAGGCAACAAACGCATCTAAAGCCGCTGTAGCCGCACTGCCGGACAGCACCCCTGCCACGGCCTCGTTCATGGAAATACGACCAGCCACCTCTGCTGCATAACGCTGATGAAAAAACTGCATCGGCAAACGTAGCAAATGCCAAAAAAAGCTGGAGCTGTCTGCCAGAGTCAGCTTGCGCTGCCATCGGGTCAGCAGTGCCGCCCGAAGCCATGTCAGCACAGCAGAAACCATAAAGCATATGGTCATGGCTATACAGAGAGTTACCATCCAGTCGGGGTGTTTGTTGGTTAGTATATCATCCAGAAAAATCTGACTAAATACCGGTGCTGCCAGTCCTGGAATAATCATAAACAGCCCCAGCAAAATCAGAAAAGCCATTCCCCACTTATCCTGCCACAGCTTTTGGGCCACAGCCTTAAAAACATTATAGCGATGTCCGGCTGGTTTAAAGCCGGTACCTGGTCTTATGGAAAGAGCAATCCCCGTATATGATGTCAAAAACTCATCCCATGGCACGGTCCTACGGCCTACCCCAGGGTCATTTAAATATACCGTATCATCTATGATGCCCTCTAATACTACAAAATGGTTAAACTCCCAATGAATGATTAACGGATAATCCTGCTCCTCCCGCAAACTTTCAGCTTCCCAACGATAGCCATGGACCTCACACCCCCTGGCCTGAGCCGCTCTCATCACGTTGCCAGCCTTACTGCCATCCCGATTTACACCACATTCAGCCCGTAATTTTTCCAAGGGTATCCACAAGCCATAATGAGCCAATATCATGGACAAGGCAGCAGCTCCGCACTCAGTAGCCTCCATTTGCAGAACAGTTGGAACCTTCACCCTTCTTCCGTGGTTTTTATGAAACTTTCCAAAAAAATCAAAGCCCATCCAACTCACCTGTTACGCAGCCATTGGCTGATTTTGTAAAATACCTTTTCAATCGGCGGACGCCGTTCAATGATAATTGAGCCTGTACAAAAGCTTCCTGCCGAAATCGGTCTGTGGGGACCAACCACCGATGTCCATAAATACCCGGAAGGAGAGGCTTCATCCTTTACCAGAATAAACCGAACCTCCATTACCGCCCCCTGACCACTTGACATAATCCGCTGGGATAGCTCAGGATTTCCCAATTGCTGTTCAATAGAGCTCAAAGACACCGGATAGCTGGATACGGTTCGCACAACCCCAACCAGGCTGCCGGACTCCTGGGCATCAACACCACTTGGAACTATTTGAATCGTCTGCCCGGTTACAATGCGTTTGCCCTTTTCCACAGGCACATACAAAATTCCCGTCAGGTCAGTGTTTTTTTTGGTCAACCGAATACTGCAAAGAGGACTGCCGCTGTTCACAATAGTTCCCCTGCGTATCTTCATTTCATCCACAATACCATCATAATCACTGAATACATCTCTTGATACCGCCTGCTTATACAGCTTTGCCCTGTACTGGTAAACCTGACTGGCAGTCCCCTCCATGTTATCGGCCAATTGCGGACCAAACTGTGCCATGTTCGTATCTGCTGATTGTTCAGCCTGCTCAAACCGGGCAATTAAATCACCCTTTTTTACCACTGAACCCTCCCGTACATAAACCTCGGCCACCTTTCCTCCAGCAATATGGGTAATGTTGGTGACGCCACCAGCGTCCATAAGCATACCAACTCCATCTGCCCTTACAGTAAATGACCCGAAAATTGACCATATAACCACTGATATTAAAAGCAAGCCCACTGCCAGCAATCCCATCCAACCGATGGGAGTCGTTATGGGTAAAAGCAAATCCAGTCTGTCCGGGGAACGGAGCTTGTCCAAGGCCATTCGGCTAAAAATCTTACTTCCATCTGCCATATTTAATTGTCCTCCAACACGATTTCAACTTGCGTACCCTCATCAATACCTTCAGTATCTGATGTTATGACAATATCTCCTGCTGCCAGGCCACGCCTGATTTCAATATATTTTCCATCAGTAACCCCGGTTTCCACGTACCGTATGGCCAGCCTTCCATCTGCATCAACCACCGCTACCTGGTTACGGTTTTCATTGACAAACGCCCCTACCGGTACAGCCAGACATTTGTGGGGCAGACTGGAATGAAGCGTTATTTTACTGTAGGCCCCCGGCTCCAAAAGCCCTACACTATTGTCTATCTGCCAGATTACCTGCCTCATGGCGGCGGGTGCCCCCAGCTCAGGAGTTATTTTTTCCACCTTCACATTAAAGACCTGCTCATCACCCTGATTACCTGGCGAAAAATTGGCCCCATAGGGCTTGTGAATCCCCTCATTACCACCTATAGTCAGCTTAAATTCCCTGCCTACATATAATTTTTTTGTAAAGGTATCATTCATTGTAGCTGAAAAGCTTAAGCTGGAAAAATCCCCCACCAGGGCTACAGCTGTACCGGCTTTCACATAGGACCCAGCCTTATGATAGATATTCAACACCTCACCATCTATAGGTGCCCTTATCATTTGCCGGGACTGCCTTGCCAGCAGCTGGTCCCGCTGGGCCTCATAGTTGGAAAGTCTGGCCTGGGCAGCCTTGTATAGGGCCTCGGCCTCATCAAATTTTTCCATGGAAATGGCATTGTAGTCCATCAGCTGCCGATAGCGATTGTAGGAATTTTGGGCCTTTACCAGCTGTGCCTGAGCCTCAATAATGTCACTGTCTGCCTGCCTGATTTTCAAAGGAATCTCCTCATCCACCACCTGAAAAAGCGCTGTTCCTTCGCTAACGTGAGCATTTTTTTCCACGAATTCCTGTACTATTCGCCCATTTTCCAATGCCACCACATCCGTCATATTGCCAGAATACAGATTTACCAAATCCAGCTCCACAATAGGCATAAGCTTACGTTCTTTTACTGTAATACAGGACAGTGGCAAATGATGATTGGCCATCCGTTCCGTTATTTCATTTTCCCCCCGATTATTGAGGTAGACCCCATAGCCAAATAAGCCCACAATTAACGTTATAATAAGGCCTACACCTAAATAAAAATAAATTTTCATCATAAATCTCCAAGCAAATTTTGAAAAAATTGTAATACCCCTGCTACTTAATCGTATGTTATGGTAAAATAAGAAGAATTAAAATATAGGAGTGAATATTATGAGCATTGAGCGCGAATTACAAAATACAGATTTCTCACACCTCAGCAACGTAAAAACCAGTCTCAAAGCCCACCTGAAGGACCTGCGTCAACAGAAGCGTGAGCTGTCCTGGGATGAGCTTGACTCCCTGGCTGCCGCCGGCGGACAAAATCCTGTCAATCCGATACTGCCTAAAAAGCCCGTATAAATTTATGTTAATTTCTCGAAGTTCTCACGTAGAAAATTTTAGAACGCCAGGTGCATTGTCTACAAGCAGACATTATTTTGCCTTCCCCTCTGGGGAAGGTGTCGAGCCTGCGGGACGGATGAGGTATTCCAATAGGCAAAATATCTTGAGCGGGAGCACTCCGCATTAGACATTCACCTGACATAAATATGCACACTATTCATACTGGAAGTTTGAGTTGATTGCTTAAAGACTGTAAGCCATAAAGGCTGACGGTCTTTTTTTGTACTCTGCACCCTATATTATCAAAAAAAAGCCCATAAATTCAACATATATTTACCCTACGCTAACGGGCGCTAAGGCTCCCATCCTCTTAGGTGGGAGTTAAGCGCCCATAGCGGTGAGTGTCTGCTGTTCAACTTCAACATAGTTTTGTTTCACAGGACACTTTCGCATAGGGCGCATTATCCAATCGGCTTTGCCTCTTGGATGCTTCCGTAAAGCTTAGGATTTATTCGACTAATATTCAGTGGGAGTATAAAGCTCCCACTGAACAAGTCTCATTTTACCAGTAGAGTTATTCGGGAATTAGTGATAGAATACACATGAAGATTTTAAAGGAAGGTCGTAGCATGACATTAATAATAA
>JAFVER010000032.1 GCA_017475925.1 Anaerovibrio sp.
GCGGAAGACCAACCCAAGAAACGCTTCTTTTAGAAGCTAGCAGGTAACAGTGCTTGCGATGCCCGCCTTTTAGGCGTGCAAGTAATTGCCCTTATAGGGCTAGGTCAAACCACCACTTGAAGTGGTGGTTGTGAATTAGATTATAATACTTAATATTAGGAGGTAGACATACATAAAAAAGTGGATTTAATAAAAATAGTATAAATTGGTTATGGAGGAGTTTAAATGGTTAGATGATGCTCTAAGTGTGGTAAGGAATTGGCAGCTGATGAAGTATTCTGTTTGGGTTGTGGTACTAAATTTGACAATAAATGACGAGACTTCAGGGTAAAATTTACAGCTTTTGCAGGATTTTCAACGGGGGGAGGAGAATTATGCACTTATATCGTGTACAAGTTGACGATGTGGATAATTTGATGGGTAAAAATGAGCTTAATGGGAGGTATTTTAGTTATGAAATTTTGTACTAAATGTGGTAAGCAGATTGATGATGATGCTGTATTTTGTAACTATTGTGGAGTGCAGGTCTTAGATGAACGTGCAATGCCCCAAGAGGATTCAACCCAAAACTTGCCACCTATGGAACAGAAAGTAGCTAATATTCAGTCGGAAGTTGTTCCAAACATTAACAATGGGATTGAAAAGGTAAAGAATTATTCCGGACTGGCTTTTTCAGAAATGATAGAAGTACTTAAAAAAGATCGTATTGGCCAGGGTGTTTATTCTGTTGCTACAATTGGACGGATATTGATTGTGTATGTGGTGTACACTTTCTTGGTGTATAATTTTGCGGATAGTTTATCTGGATTTATGAACCTGGTAGGTGGACGTGGTGGCAATTCCCTGCCATCTATTCCATCACTTACACCATTTTATGCTTTGATTGTTCTTGATTTCGCTGCTATAGTATTTTTGCTATATAAGCGTTTAAAAGATATAGGGCTTCAGCGTCAGCTTGTACAAGGAATTAGTGGTGGTTACGCACTGTTAGCTATTTATGCGATATATTCAATAAATACTTCTTTGGATAAGATTGTGTCTGCTGTTTTTGGTGGTATGTCGGGAAACGGCATGGCGGCTGCGAAAGGTGGTTTCGATGCTATAGCTGCGATAGGGGATATTTCTTTTGCGTTTAAACTAATTATATTTTTGTATATCGTTGCAATGATATTAGCATTTATTAAGGGAACTCCTATGGACAATCAGCATGGAAAGAAGCCAACATTGATTTAACTAAATAATTGGAACTTCCTATATAGTGTCTGCCCAATAAGGGATATTCCTTATTAGGCAGACACTAACTTAAACTTTTCACACCTATAGTAGGTTTAGTTGGTGATAGCAATTTTTGAAGTTATAAGTAGTCAAGTAGATCTCAATAATATGGGCTGGTGATGGATTATGAAAAAATTGTTTAATCAAAGAATATTTTTAATTTGTTTGTTAGTAACACTCTGTTGTGCGTTGACTGGTTGCTTTCATATGTCGATGAATATTACTGTTAAAGAAGATGGTAGTATGCATAATGAAATGATAGCAGTGGGCGCTGAAATAATGAAGGACGATATAGAAGAACTAAGGCAGGACATTATAAAGAACAACAAAGATGTAAAAGTTGAGCCATATAAAGATGGTGAAATGAGTGGGTATAAGTTTGTCGGTGATGTTTCATCAATAGAAGAATATGCTAAGAACAACTCAGGAGAAGATAAAACAACAACACAGGAATATAGAGCAGTAAAAGGATGGTTTTATGATGCCTATTCCTTTAATATTTTGAATAAGGGTAACAAGGAAATGAATAATTCTGAGGATAAGGAAATGGCAAAAGCCATGCTTTCAGATATAAAATTTGATTACACACTTAATCTGCCATATGCTGCTGATATGCACAATGCAGATAGCGCAACAAATGGCAATAAGACCCTTTATTGGAATTTGGCTGAGACAGTTACCAGTAGTAGTGATAAAAGCATACGAGCAGAATTTAAAATTTGGCACAAGGGTCATGTGTTCATGACGGTAGCGGTAATTATTGTATTGCTTTTAATTGCATTTACATACTTCAATAAGTCAAAAAATGCTAATGACATAAATGAAGCAAAAAAATATAAAAACTGGGATAGTATAGCATTGCTGCTGGCTGTTATTTTAGGTGGAATGTCAGGGTATATGATGTTTTCTACACCAAAATTTTCTGACAACACAATCATAGGTAAAGCACCTGTTACGCAGGCTGCTACGGTCAACAATACTACATCAGCTACAGCTCAGCCGGCACAACAGACTCCATCAAATTCAGCAGTGGCCAAGGCGGAGCAGGAGCTTCATCAAAAGGGTGTACAGGGAACGGTGTTGGCTTCTTCGGTGGGACATAACGGCAGTGGGTATCTGTCTTTAGTGAAAACCAACAATGGCCAATATCAGATAGTTACCTATGATACTAAAAACGGGCGTGTTGGTATTACTCCGTATGACAGAAATATTTTGTATTTTACTGATAAAAAGCCACAGGGTACTGGCAATGAAACTGTAATATTTAACATTACTATCCAAAATGATATTCACGATAACGACAAGAATGCTGGTGCCTGGGAAGGGAGCAATCATAATCTGCCAGTCTATGCCGCCTATAAGTTTGATGGGGGCGGAAATCTTGTACCAGGTATGCTGACTACCGGTAAGGGCGTAAAGCCGTCCCATTATCAGGAATATTTATATGAGACTCGTAATGTGGACACCATTAATCTGTTTTTGACGGAAATGATGGCGTTACAGAAGAATATTGCTGATAACAAGGTGACACTTCCATAAATGATAACTTATTCAGATGGAGTTTTAACTCCACCTGAATCTAGTTGAATTTACCCAGGGCTCTACGGGTGCTTAACTCTCACCTAAGAGGAAGGAGTCTTAGCACCCGTTAGCATCGGATAAAGTTTAGGATTTACTCGACTTATTTAGTGGGAGTTTAAAGCTCTCACTGAATAAGTCTCATTTTATTGACATAAGACCAGTTTTTATGTGTGAAGTTTAAAGCTATATATGTAAAAAAGAGTTATATTGTCGTATTATGAAGAAAACTAAAAATATCAATTTTGGGAGTGAGTGACATATGAGTAAATTTTGTAAAAAATGCGGAGCAGAAATGAGAGATGAGGCGACATTTTGCCCAAAATGTGGAACGGCACAAAGTGTTCAAAATGTACAGACAAGTCAAAGTATTAATCAGGTAGGGAATACATACTCACCTAATATGGGCGGGAATACATACGCTCCTAACCAGGTGTCCTCGTCTGGCAGCAGTAATAACGAAACTATAATAATAGCTGTGGTGGCAGTATTAGTTGTTGCTATTGGAGCTTTTTTTGTTGTTTTCAATGGAAATGTAGATGAAGTAAAGGAAGCCCTGCATATAGGGACCAAGCAGGAGACTAAGATGGATACCGCTACCAGTACACCAGCATCGGTACCAGCAGGGATTACCAAGGAAAAAATTGCTGAATTTATAAATCAAAAGGACAGCCTGGATGTTGAAATAGGGGCTGTGGCTGCGGATATCAATTCTTATTTGGGTACTCATAGGGACTTTCGGGGTAGAGATGCTGAGCCAATAATTAATAAGGCAAAGGTGACCTTGGATAAGGTGGAAAATGCCAAGAAGGAAGTGCAGCAGGCTACCTTTAACAAAGAGGATGAAGCAATAAAGCAGGCACTTATAAGTGTCCTTGACTGTGAGGTGGGGCGCATTCGTGGATTGTACAAGGGTGTGCTTGACAGTAAAAATAATGGTGATTATCAGATTGGGTTTAAGGAAGGAACGGCCAGCGCATACAAATTTGATGATGAAAATGCAAAGCTAAATTCCCTGTATAAGAAATGAGGCGTATAAATGTGACCAGGGTATTTAGCATAGTTGTCCTTATAATCGTAGTGGTGCTACTAAGCATGTATTATGTGGTTGTCAATAGGGATAACAGTGACAAGCCAGAGGGAGAACGACCAGCACAGCAGGTTGAAAGTACGCAGGTAGAAAAAAAGCCATTCGATTATACTCTGCTGAGAAATGATATTAATGAATTGTTAGCCGAGAACCAAGAAAATTATGCCATATTTGTCCTGAAGCCAGCCCTTAGTGATGAGCCATTGGTGATAAACAATAAGGTCCGTCGCTCGGCCAGTATGATAAAGGTTTTTATAATGGCCTATGTCATGGATGAGGCAGCTCACTCAAAATTAAATCTTGGCTTACCCATAACCATGAAGGCCTCTGACAAGGTCGGTGGTGCTGGGATTATCTCTGGGTGGCGTACTGGTACTGAAATCAGTATAGAAGAATTGACCAGGCTGATGATAACGGAGAGTGACAACACTGCAACCAATATGCTGATTGATTATCTTGGTATGGACAACATCAATAAATACATACAAAAAAACGGATATTCTGAAACGATTTTGCAACGTAAAATGATGGATTTGGAGGCTGTGGCCGACGGCAGGGAAAATTATTCATCAGTAAAGGATTTGGGAGCTTTTTTCTCTAAGCTGTTAAACCATTCCTGTGTCAGCTATGAATATGATCAAAGGATGATAGATATTCTATTGCAGCAGACTGACACTGAAGTATTTCCAGCAGCATTGTCCAATGCCAGTATAGCCCATAAAACCGGAGAGCTAAATAATTTATACGATGATGGAGGGATTATATTTACGGACGATGTGGCATATGTAGTTGTAATTATGAATGATGATATAGTGAGGAGGGAGGCAGTTTCCACAATGAAAAGGATTTTAAAAGCCGTAAATGCTTATTGGACGAAGTAATCATTAATGGAGGGGATTATTATGTTGAAAAAATTTTTAGCAGGTGCGATAATTGGAGGGGCGCTACTGGTTGCTCAGCCTATGGTGAATCAAGGAGTATTTCATCAATCAGTGGCTGAGGCGGGAGTTGTTAATACAATTGACGGGCTGTTTTCTGTAGCTATTGATGATTCATCGGTATATATGGTAGGTAAGAACCATGCCCATGTTTCTGTTACATACAAAAATAATATGAAAGGTACATGGGTTGAGCCTAGAGTTGTAGATGTAATGTGGGGAGCCGGGTATGTTTGCAATGATTTGGCAACAGGTAAGCCAATTACCCCAAGTGATATAGGCTTGGCCATTGCAAACTATATGAGTGAGCGTTATTAATTCATCGGGGGATATGTGTGTTATGTTAAGGAAAATTTTGTCTACCATTATGCTGGTGGCATCAATAGCTGTCGTGGTAATGGTATTTAATCCAGGTGAAGCAGAGGCAAAGGATGTATGGGCATATACTGCTCCCAACCAGGAATACAGCGTTTATGTTGTGTCCGAATATGTAAGAGTCACCTCAGATAATACATTAAAATGCAGGACCAAAACCGTTCGGGGGATGGAATACGATATAGGTGGTTGGGAATTTAAGAAGAATGGCGAAGTATACTACTATCGGGTATGCGAAAGTCAGAGCAAAAATGGCCTTGTTCCCGTTGAAGGCAAATGGTATGTATTGGACTCCAATGAGATGATAAGTGTTTACAATGCCTGTGTAGATTGTCTGTAATAGTATGAATAAATATTTACTTGTAGTTCTGTTTGGAACGGTTGTTATTGTTAATACGTTTATTTGTGTGCTGGTTATTGCAGCGGCCAAAGGTGGCACTGGTACCCTTACCAGCTATGTTGAGCCGAAAAAATCAGAAGTGGCTGTATCGGTCAATAACGATAAGACAGATAAACAGGTCTTGAAGGAGACGGTTACCATATCCTTTGTGGGGGATTGTACCCTGGGTAGCTTCAGGGGCAGTGACAATCAATTTGGTAAATATTATATAAACAATGGGGCCGGTTATTTTTTTAGTAATGTTCATCATGTTTTTGCCGCTGATGATATAACCTTTATAAATCTCGAAGGAGCTCTTACTGCTCATCCTCAGGAGGTAGACAAGGAGTATTCCATACGGGGAGAGCCCTGGTATGTAAATATTCTCAAAAGCTCCAGCGTGGAGCTTTGTAATCTGGCCAATAACCATATTATGGATTGCGGACAGCAGGGCTTAGCTGACACGGTAAGCCTTCTGGGACAAAATGGTATTAATTACTGTGGTGTGCAAAATGCTTCTGCAATAAATAAAAATGGGATCATCGTTTGCTTCCTGGGCTATAATGGCTGGGAAAACAGTGAGCCGTTACGGAGTCAGATTGCAGGGGACATAAAGCTTTGCCGGGAAAAATACAAGGCGGATATAGTTTGTGTTGAGTTTCACTGGGGTGTGGAAAGAGAATATTATCCAACCATGCCCCAGAAGGAGCTGGGGCATTTTGCTGTAGACAGCGGTGCCGACTGTGTAGTTGGTAGCCATCCTCATGTTATTCAAGGCATTGAGAAATATCATGGCAAGGTAATAGCCTATTCCTTGGGAAATTTTTGTTTTGGGGCCAACAACAATCCTGTGGATAAGGACAGCTTTATTTTACAGCAAACATTTAAACGGGATGGGACAGTAGTACGGACTGAGGTAGTACCATGTCGAATATCTTCCCGGACAGATATAAATGATTTTCGGCCCACTGTGCTTTCAGGAAATGAAGGCTTCAGTGTAGTTAATAGGTTAAAGGTCTATAGTCAGCCTTTTGCAGGAACAATAGACGTGCTGCGATAAGAATTAGGGGCGGGGAGATATGCAATATGAGTAAATTTTGTAAAAAATGCGGAGCAGAAATGAGAGATGAGGCGGAGTTCTGTCCAAGGTGCGGAACAGCTCAAAGTGTTCAAAATGTACAGACAGGCCAAAGTATCAATCAGGTGGGGAATACATACTCACCTAATATGGGCGGGAATACATATGCTCCTAACCATGTGTCCTCGTCTGGCAGCACTAATAACGAAACTATAATAATAGCTGTGGTGGCAGTATTAGTTGTTGCTATTGGGGCATTTTTTGTGGTTTTCAATGGAAATGTAGATGAAATAAAGGAAGTGTTGCACATGGGTCCCAAGCAGGAGACCAAGGTAGATGCAGCTGCCAGTGCACCGACTCAGACAGCGCCAGCCCC
>JAFVER010000033.1 GCA_017475925.1 Anaerovibrio sp.
ACGCCATTGTTCAAATTTTTCTTCTTTAGAAGAAAAATCTTCCAATTAGCGTTTCAACGAGCTGGGAGATATGCTCACCAGCTGTTGTAGTTTGTTTTCCCCCACCTAAAGAGGAAGGGGACATCTTAAAGCTCGTTATAACGATATAACAGCTTTGCCGACTCAAGATTACTCTTGGCTATATCCAATAAAGTGTCATTGCTCATATACTGTCACCCCTTTTTTCTGTATCTCTGATAACAATTCCGGGGATACAGAAAAATTTGTCCATTTATCCCACACAACTGTATGGGATGGATAGGTAGGAAGATTTGGCTTCTGTTCGTGCAGCTCAAAATAAATGTCTATATCACTCCAGGGATTGCAGGCGGATGTTACACTGCTGCCAAAAACTATAGCTTTTTTTACATTGGCATCCTGACGACACACTTCAACCATATCCGCCACATGCTTTTGCTTTGTAGGAAATATATGTCTGGCATTCAAAAAATTTTTACTGACCAATTTCCACATGCAACCGCCCCCATCATTTAATCATCGTTATTATACCACAGTTTTACCTTCTCACTACATGCCAATGCAACCTTTTTTTAACATAAGTTATATAAAGTTTTTGCAATAATACAACGCACTTATTAATTTCTCTTTCACTTTACTATTTGCGAAATTTAGAGATACCAACACCTCCCTTGCCCCATAAACAATGGCTATTTAATTTTATTTTATCAAAAAAAGCCCCTCTTTAGGTCGCTTCGCAGACGACATTTTAAATTTGCCTAAGTGTACGCTAAAAGATTAAGACTGAATTATTCACGTTCATTATGCAGCTTTTTTTGGCAAAAAATATTGTATACATAAGAAGTATATATTGTATCATTTTTTGATTATATTTATAATTATATATGTTTTCGTGATTAGATGAATGTTGAAATTAAGGGAGGTTGTTATTTTGAATAAATACGTGGAAGAAATTATCGAAAAGGTAAAAAAGGAAAATCCAGGTGAAACTGAATTTCATAATACGGTAAAAGAGGTGCTTACCTCTATTGCTCCTGTTTTGGACAAAAACCCGAAATATCAGGAGGCGGCTCTGTTGGAGAGATTAGTAGAGCCAGAGCGTACCATTATGTTCAGAGTGCCTTGGACTGACGACAAGGGTAAGGTGCATGTCAACAAGGGCTATCGGGTTCAGTTTAACAGTGCCATTGGCCCATACAAGGGGGGCTTACGTCTCCATCCATCAGTAAACCTGTCTATAATTAAGTTTTTGGGGTTTGAGCAGGTATTCAAAAATTCCCTTACTACCCTGCCAATTGGTGGTGGCAAGGGTGGCTCCAATTTTGACCCAAAGGGAAAATCTGACGCTGAAATCATGCGCTTTTGCCAAAGCTTTATGACAGAGCTGTACCGTCATATCGGTCAGGACGTGGATGTCCCTGCCGGGGATATTGGTGTAGGCGGTCGGGAAATTGGCTACCTGTTCGGTCAGTACAAGCGCCTCAAAAATGCCTATGAAGCCGGTGTACTTACCGGAAAGGGCTTGACCTATGGCGGTTCATTGGCCCGCACCGAGGCAACCGGTTATGGACTTTTGTATTTCACCAGTCTTTACCTGGCTGACAACGGAATGGATTATAAGGACAAAACCGTTGTTATATCCGGCTCCGGCAATGTAGCCACCTATGCTATTGAAAAGGCTCAGGAATTTGGGGCCAAGGTAGTTGCCTGCTCCGATTCCAACGGCTATGTATATGATCCGGAGGGTATTGACCTGAAGCTTGTAAAGGAAATAAAGGAAGTACGGCGTGGACGGATAAAGGAATATGCTGAAAAGAAGCCATCAGCAAAATACACTGAGGGCTGCAAGGGTATCTGGACCATTCCGTGTGATATAGCCCTTCCTTGTGCAACTCAGCAGGAGCTTGATCTGGAAAGTGCCAAGACTCTGGTTGCCAATGGTGTCAAGCTGGTAGGTGAGGGTGCCAACATGCCATGTACTCTGGAGGCTATTGCCTATATTCAGGAAAACAAGGTCCTTTTTGCACCGGCAAAGGCTGCCAATGCCGGTGGCGTAGCTACCTCCGCTCTGGAAATGGCCCAGAATTCCATGCGTTACAGCTGGACCTTTGAAGAGGTTGACAACAAACTGAAGCGTATTATGTCAGATATTTACAATGCTTCCAAAAATGCGGCAAAGGAATACGGCCATGAAGGTGATCTCCTGGTAGGCTGTAATATTGCCGGTTTCCTGAAGGTTGCCAACGCCATGATGGCTCAGGGAATTGTGTAAATTAAATAATATAAATATAAAAACACCCATAGGCTTGAGAGAATACTCTTCCCTCTCCCTGTCTATGGGTGTTTTTTTGTAACAGCTCAAGCTTTCCACATGCATAATTGATACATTTATGCTAGGTTTCTGTAATGGTGTTAAAATGCTCCTTATATTGCAGCTGCAATACTGGCAAAACGTAGTCTAAATCAATTCTGTTGTTCATGGTTTCCAGGGCTGCCTGCCGGGCCTTTAACAAAATATCGATATCCTGCATAACATCAGCAATCTTTAAATCTGGCATACCATGCTGCATGGAGCCAAAAAACTGTCCCGGCCCCCTGAGCTTTAAATCCTCCTCAGCCAGTAGAAAACCATCTGACGTGGTTTCCATAATATTCATTCGTTCCCGGGCTATCTGCGATTTTCCGTCAGCTACCAGCACACAAAAGGAGCTGTATTCTCCCCGACCGATTCGTCCTCGAAGCTGATGCAATTGGGCCAAGCCAAACTGCTGGGCATTTTCAATTACCATCATTGAGGCATTGGGTACATTTACCCCTACCTCAATAACAGTAGTAGCTACCAGCAGCTTTATATTTCCATCATAAAATTCCTGCATGATGGCCTCTTTTTCACTTTGCTTCAGCTTACCATGCACCAACCCACAGGATATGTTACGAAAAATTCCATGGGTTAATTCATCATATACTGCTTCAGCCGACAACAGATTGCTTTCCTCATTATCAGCAATCAAGGGACATACCACATATCCCTGACGCCCCTTTAATATTTCATCCCGCATAAATTTGTATATAAGCTCCCGCCGGTCTGGGGTACGCACAAATGTCCTGATATTTTTTCGGCCAGGTGGCAATTCCTTTATTTGTGATACATCTAAATCCCCATATACCGTTAAGGTCATGGTACGAGGAATAGGCGTGGCTGTCATAACCAGCACATCAGGCATATAGCTGCCCTTCCTTTCCAGCTTCGCCCGCTGACTTATACCAAATCTATGCTGTTCATCGGTTACCACTAAGCCTAATTTGGCAAAACTCACCTTATCCTGAATAAGGGCATGAGTACCTATTACAATATTGATATCCCCATTTATCAGCTCACCATAAAGCGTTTCCCGGCGTGCCTTGGTAAGCTTACCAGACAAAAGAGCCACCCTTACCCCAAGTGGCTCCAATAGCTTTGTAAAGCCTTCATAATGCTGTCTGGCTAAAATCTCCGTCGGAGCCATCAAAGCTCCCTGATAGCCGTTTTCCACAGTTTTTAGCAGGGCCAGCATAGCAATAACCGTCTTACCGGAGCCTACATCCCCCTGAACAAGTCGGCGCATTGGCACCGACGACTCCATATCGTTGCTTATCTCATTCCATACCCTTTGCTGATCCCCAGTCAAGCTGAATGGCAGCAGCTTCAACAGCTTGTTTACAAGATAACCATTGGAACGGTGCCTTACCCCCTGCTTCTGCTCCTGCGTATGCTTTTTTAGCAGCATCAGCCCGCACTGAATAAGATACAGCTCCTCAAAGGTCAATCGGTCCCTAGCCAACTGCACCATATTAAAGCTTTCGGGAAAATGAATGTTTCTAAAGGCGGCATCCCTGTCCATAAGCTTATAGCTTTTGACAATATTTTCTGGAATAACCTCACCTATATGACCAATGCCTTCCAAAAGCTGGCGAATAGTCTTGCGAAAAAATTTTTGATTAAGGGACTCCGTAGCAGGATAGACCGGCAAAATCCCCAAATCAGCTGTGGCCTCCTCATCAGCATCAAATATTTCAAAGGAGGTAAGCTGACTCATACCATATTGCCCCTGTCCGCCAAAGGCATATTCCACCTTGCCGGCTGCCAATAATTTTTTTCCTGTCTTTAATTTTTGCTTTAGGTATTTCTGGTTAAACCAGGTAATCTGAACAAATCCCGTGCCATCTGTAACCATTGCCGTCAGAATAACCATGCTTCGGCGACTGGCGTGTTTCTCCTGTATTGCAGTAATAGTGCCGGCAATCACTGCCTTTTCACCTGGTACAAGCTCACTCATTGCCGTAATACAGCTTTGGTCCTCATATCCTCTTGGAAAATGAACAAGCAGGTCAAAAATCCGGCAAATACCCAATTTTTTCAGAAGCTGTGCCTTCTTTGGTCCGATACCCTTTAAATATTGAATATCCTGCTCTACATCCATTTTATTCACCTGCATTGAGGTAAATACCCAACAAAACAAAGAGCACTGCCAATATAATTACTACCAGGATAAAAACAACTCCCAGCTTGATTATGTTCTTAGAATCTGAAAAAAATTCACTGCTGTCAAAGTATAGCAATTTATACAAAAAATCAAAGCGCCCTTCTGTTGCTTCCTCTGGCTGCTCCTCCTCGGCTTCAGGCGGGGCAGCTGCCTCCTCTGGTGGTTTTTCCTCCACTTCTTCCACCGGAACAATTTCCACAACCTTAAAAATTTCTCCGGCCCCGGCTGTTACCTGACCGACATTAGGCTTAATCTCAGTATTTTCATCCTTTTCATTAATAAGAACAACCGGAGTAATGGGATTTATATCTTTTTCCTTAAAAGCCTCCAGGTTGTATTCAGCTACCAAATCACCAGCCTGAACCCTCTGGCCCTCCTTCACATGCACAACTGTTGTTTCACGAGTTATATCGTGGGCTTCCAGGCCAACATGAACCATTATATTAAGACCGGAATCTGTCTGAAAGCCAATGGCGTGCTTAGGCTCAGCAACAGCCGCCACATATCCGTTTACCGGACTAAACATCTGCCCCTCGTTTGGAATAATGGCAACCCCATCCCCCATTGTTTTTTCAGAAAAGGTTTTATCCGGCACCTCAGCTAAAGACACTACCTGGCCTGACATTGGCGCATAAATTGGAAATTCTCTTGTTTTATCAGCCATTGCAATCACCCTTTTTATCTATTCTTACCTACATGGGCAGCATAAACAACGAATTCATTCTCGCCGTCCAGTCCCAATTCATGGTTTAGCTCTATATCGTTAAAGTGCCCGATGGCACAGCAGCCCATATCAACAGTATAACACGCTAAGTACAGATTTTGACAAACATGTCCTGCATCCAAATACAGATATTGCAGGGCCCGTCCTCCAAAATAGTAATCCATTCGATCAAGAACCGCCGCCCACATAAAGGTTACGGCACATTCATCATACATGTTTAGCTTGTTAAAGCCGCTGCTAAGCCGTTTTTTTACACCATCACCAATATCGATGGGCAGCAGAGCGTGCTCTATGGCCAAAAACCTGTATAACCCACTGGTCAAGCCATCTACCCTATCAATATACAGGTAGGTTTCAAAGGCGTTTCTTGCACCAGCTGATGGCACAGTGCGCTTTGTCACACCGGAAGGCAGCACGGCCTTCACTCCCTGTGTACACCATAGGAGATAGGACAGCTCCTTTAAAGTCAAGGATTTATCACTGTATAAACGAATTGTTGAGCGTAGCTCCATCAGCTCCAAAAAGCTTACTTCCTTGTCCTCAAGAAAATCCGGCTCCGGCAGAGGAATAAGCTGACTATCCTTGGGATACGGCTTTTGGGGCTCCGGTGGTGGCTCGTTACGCAGACGACGGGTATTCTGATTATTTTTTACCAGGGCAGCCTCCCGCAGTGACTTAAAAATATCCTTATACACAAAACCACCAATCCTTCTAAACACGCTAACATTCAATTACATAATAAAAAAACAGGTCAATCCACCGGGCGAATACCGGTTTTACCGGTGTATTTATGATAATCACCGCCATTATGCCGATTTATAAGCTCACGGAATACCTCCTCCGGCTTAATATTATGGTATGCCAATAATACTAAGCAATGATACCACAAATCGCCCATTTCATAAATTATTTCATTTCTGTCATCATTCTTTGAAGCAATAATGGTCTCTACTGCTTCCTCACCGACCTTTTTCAGTATCTTATCCTGGCCCTTTTCAAAGAGGTAATTTGTATAAGACCCTTCCTTTGGATTCAGCTGCCGATCCTTGATTACATCGTACAAATCATTGAGAATATTAGCCAGCTGATTTTTTTTCGGCTGCTCATCCACCAAGGCCAATGCCTTGTCATTTTCAATAAGCCGACGGCCACTAAAGCAGGAATAGGTTCCTGTATGACATGCACCACTGCCACACTGATGAACAACCACCAGCAGCGTATCTCCATCACAATCATAATACAGGCTCTTTACCTCCTGAATGTTACCGGAGGTTGCACCCTTGTTCCACAACGCCTTGCGACTGCGACTCCAAAACCAGGTACGTCGTGTTTCAACGGTTTTCTGGAGAGCCTCTGCATTCATGTATGCCATCATCAGCACCTGACCATTTTCCTCCTGAACAATAGCCGGCACCAGCCCCTTTTCATCAAATTTAACCATTGAAATATCTATCATAATGTATCCCTCCTAACCTCATCCGTCACCTTCAGCGTTCCACCCTTACTCCCGCATTTCTATTCCACGGGATTTTAAATAATCCTTTACCTGACGGATGGAAAATTGTCCATAGTGAAACACTGATGCCGCTAATACTGCATCAGCCTTTCCAAGAGTAAGAACATCATAAAAATGCTCCATCCTGCCGGCTCCACCAGAGGCTATAACCGGTACCTCCACAGCTTCAGCCACAGCCTTGGTCAAAGGTATATCATAGCCGTCCTTGGTTCCATCGGCATCCATACTGGTAAGTAGTATTTCGCCAGCCCCCAGCTCAGTTCCTCTTTTTACCCAATCTATAACATCTATACCGGTAGGCGTTCTGCCGCCATTTACATATACCTCCCACCTGTCCTCACCAGTTTTTCGGGCATCTACCGCCAGTACCACACATTGGCGGCCAAAAATCTCTGCCCCCTGTCGGATTAGGTCAGGATTTTTCACAGCAGCAGTATTTACCGATGTTTTATCGGCGCCTGCCTTCAGCATCCGTCGCATATCCTCTGGAGTGCGAATGCCGCCCCCTATAGTGAAGGGAATAAAAACCTGGGAAGCACAGCTTTCTGCTACCTGAACAATAGTATCACGCTGCTCATTGGAGGCAGTAATGTCCAGGAACACCAATTCATCACAGCGCTCCTTGTCATACCGCTTGGCCAGCTCCACCGGATCACCGGCATCTCTTAAGCCAACAAAATTAGTTCCTTTTACCACTCGGCCATTTTCCACATCAAGACAGGGAATTATCCTTTTTGTGTGCAATGCTATACCCCCTCTGAAGCCACCATGACCGCTTCACTCAAATCAAGTGTACCGGAATAAATTGACTTTCCCACAATAACCCCTTCTATACCATCCTTTGCATATGGCAGGAGAGCCTTTATGTCATCTATGGATTTTACTCCGCCGGAGGCAATGACCTTTATGCCACTATCTCTGGCCAGCTCAGCTGTTGACTGCACATTGACCCCCTCCATGGTGCCATCCCGGGAAATATCGGTATATATAATCCGTTCTACACCGGCCTGAGCCATTTCCCTGGCCAACACCACAGCCTGAACATTGCCGGAGGCCTCCCATCCATCCACTGCCACTATGCCGTCCTTGGCATCGATACCTACTACTATACGGTCTTTATACTGTATGCAGGCTTCCTTTACTAATTCAGGATTTTTAGCGGCAACTGAGCCTAAAATAACCCGCTTTACTCCCATATCCAAAACCTGCTGAATATTCTCCAGAGTGCGTATTCCACCACCTAATTCCACAGGTATATTCACTTTCTCAATTATTTTTTTTACCACATCCAGATTTATTGATTTACCAGCTCTGGCTCCATCCAAATCCACCAGATGCAAGAACTGCCCACCGGCTGCCTCCCACCTTGAGGCCATTTCCACTGGATCACCGAAAACAGTTTCCTGGGAAAAATCTCCCTTGTACAGGCGGACAGCCTTGCCCCCCCGAATATCTATAGCAGGAAAAATTATCATCTACTCCCACTTCCAGTCCAAAAAGTTTTTTATCACCATAAGCCCCACATCTCCAGATTTTTCCGGATGAAACTGGGTTGCCACAACGTTGTTCCTGCCCACAGCAGCGGTAAGCTGTTCGCCATATTCGGTAAAGGCAGTCACCAAAGCCATGTCATTTGGTACGGCATGATAGCTATGAACAAAATAAAAATATGAATTAGGGGTTATCCCCTTAAAAATCGGCTGCTCCGGCAAAGTAAAGGTCACTGAATTCCAGCCCATGTGGGGAATCTTCAGTCCAGGGGCATTGATGCGCTTTACCATACCCTTGAAATACCCCAAGCCCTTTATATCTGGCGATTCCTCACTGCCCTCAAACAATATCTGTAGGCCCACACATATGCCAAGCAGCGGAACTCCGGCCTCCATTCGGCCAAGAACTACATCAATTAGCCCTGATGCCTCGAAGTTTTTCATACAGGCACCAAAATCTCCCACCCCTGGTAATACCAATTTATCAGCCTGCCGGATTTCATTTTTATTACTGGTTACCCTTACGTCATCACAATACTGTGCAAAGGCCTTTTCCACACTAAAAAGGTTTCCCACACCATAATCAATTACAGCAATCATACCTTTATTCCTTCCTTATGTATCAAAGCATCCCCTTTGTTGACGGTATTTCATCGGCTCTGGTGGGATCAATGTCTACAGCAGCCCGCAAAGCCCGGCCTAATGCCTTAAATAATCCCTCAACCTTATGATGTGAATTTGTCCCATACAGAACCTTTACATGCAATGTAATTCCTGCATTAAAGGCAAAGGCCCGCAAAAATTCCTCAGTAAGCTCAGTGTCATAGTCACCAATCATTGGCGCCATTGCTCCGCCACCATCGTACACCAAAAAAGCCCGTCCACTAATATCCATGGATACCATTACCAGCGACTCGTCCATTGGCAAAAAGAAGGTACCATAGCGGTTTATGCCCCGTTTATCACCTAAGGCCTGCTTTACGGCCTCCCCTAGTGCTATACCAATATCCTCCACCGAATGATGGCCATCAACCTCAATATCCCCATTACAGCCAATAACCAAATCGATTCCGCCATGCTTGGCAAACAGCTTCAGCATATGGTCAAAAAAGCCGATTCCTGTATCTATATCAGATACCCCTTTACCATCAAGATTAATGGTCAAATCAACGGCCGTTTCAGTTGTCTCGCGAATAACCTTTCCTGTACGCATATCAGCCCTGTTCCTCCATAAAATGAGACTTATTCAGTGGGGGATTTATACCCCCCACTGAATTTAGTCGAATTAACCCTGAGTCTTACGTGTGATTATTTCCCATCTAAAAAGAATGGGAGTAATTAGCACACGTTAACGTAGGACAAAAGTCTTTACAGCTTTATACACAATGTCATTTTCCTCACGATTACCCATGGAAATTCTCAAACAGTTTTCCAAAAGAGGTGCTTTGCCAAAGCTGCGTATACCAATTCCCCGTTCCACAAGATAATCGTTTAATTCAGGGGCCTCGGAATATCTCAAAAACACAAAATTCGTATTTGATGGAAATACCTTAAATCCAGTCAGCTCACTGTATAGGGACTCCATACGCCTGCGTTCTGCTATAGCCATCTGAATCCGCGGAACGAACTCATCCCTCATCTGAAATACAGTGTCCGCTGTAACAAGGGTCAGGGTGTTCATATGATAAGGCATAAATGACTTTGCTACCATGGCCGTTATAGCCGATGAAGCCAGCATATATCCGCAGCGACAGGCGGCCAGACCATACGCCTTGGAAAAGGTTCTGGCAATCATCAGATTTGGATATTTCTTTAAAAGCCCTACAGCCGACCTTCCGTGAAACTCGATATAGGCCTCATCCACCAAAAATGCGCAGCTGGTATGGCTGGCAATATATTCTATATCCTCAAGGCTACATACGTTGCCAGTAGGGTTGTTTGGATTACATATAACACACAAAGCCGCATTGCTGTCATTGACCACTGATACAAATTTTTTTATATCCAGGCTGTAATCCTCCTGGGATAAATCCACTGGCACAGCCTCAGCCTCTGCTGCCTTGGCGTAAATATGATACATTGAAAAGGACGGCTGCGGAAAAACTATCTTACGTCCCCGTCCACCAAAGCAATAAAACAGCTTTTCAATAATCTCACTGGAACCATTTCCAATTAATACATTTTCTACACCTAAACCAAAATTCCTGCTAATTCCTTCCATTAACAGCTCCAGTTCTTCATTTGGATAACGGTTGTATGCCACTCGGGAAAGACGGCTAAGAACCCGCTCCTCCAGCAAAGGAGGAAGGTTCATTCCACTTTCGTTGGCGTTTACCTTTATATCCCATTCCCGCTCCACCACGTCATATGACGGCATATCTGCAAGTTTATTTCTATATTTAAGCTTTCCCATAATTACACCTGACTTTCAATAATACATAAATATATATGGAAATTATCTGATGTTATTTCATTTTCCCAGGGCGTGTTGATTAAATGAGTTCGTCCATATTTGCGGTGATTGGCTGTCTTTTGCTAGGCGACAAACCACAGTCATAGTGGTACTATGTCGAGGATTTATCAACAACGCAAAAACAATTAATCAATACGACCTAATACGGATGGCATTGGCATGGGCCTGTAAGCCCTCGGCCTCTGCCAGACGAATAACATCCTCACTTACCCTGCTTAGCTCTGGCTGAGTGTATGAAATAAGGCTTGTACGCTTCATAAAGGTCTCTACATTAAGCACTGAATAATATCTGGCAGTTCCACCAGTAGGCAGCACATGATTAGGCCCTGCAAAATAATCTCCCAACGGTTCCGGGGAATACGCTCCCAAAAATACTGCCCCGGCATGCCGCACATATGGAAGCAGTTGAAATGGCTGCTCCGTCAGGATTTCCATATGCTCAGGTGCGGATATATTGGCCAGCTCCATTGCCTGCATAATATCCTCTGCCACAATAATCAGCCCATTTTTTTCCAGGGAGGCTCTGGCAATTTCCTGTCGTGGCAGCCTTTGCAGCTGTGTCTCCGCCTCCCGGGCCACCTGCTCTGCCAGTTCCCTGCTGTCAGTGATAACAATACTGGAAGCCAGAGTATCATGCTCCGCCTGGCTTAGCATATCTGCCGCCGTATAAACCGGATCAGCGGTTTTATCCGCAACTATCAAAATTTCACTAGGTCCCGCCAACATGTCAATGTCACAATGACCATAGACCGCTTTTTTCGCCAAGGTTACAAATATATTGCCAGGTCCTGTAATCTTGTCAACTCTAGGTATGGTTTCTGTACCAAAGGCCATGGCCGCAATGGCCTGGGCGCCACCAATCTTGAATATTTTTGAAACACCGGCTTCCTTGGCAGCTATAAGCACATATGGATTAATTTTGCCATCCTTAGGAGGAACCATCATTATAATCTCGTTTACTCCAGCCACCGAAGCAGGAACTGCATTCATAATAACCGAGGATGGATAAGCCGCCGTACCACCTGGCACATAAATTCCCACCCGGTCAAGGGGAATAACCGATTGCCCTAAAATTGAGCCCTGTCCCCGATAGGTCATCCACGAGTTAGGCTTTTGCTCCTGATGATATTGGCGTACATTGGCAGCTGCCTGTCTAAGGGAGGCTATTATGCTCTTATCTGCCCCCTGGTAGGCTGCTTCATATTCGTCATCAGTGACCAAAAAATCAGCAGCCGTAAACTCGGTATGATCAATCAGCTTAGTGTATTTAATAACCGCCCTATCGCCATCAGCCCGTACCTCATTTACAATCATCTCCACTATTTCAGCTGCTGTCATATCGCGACCAAATAATTTTTTATTGGCTTCACGTATTTTTGGATTTAGCTCAACCTCATCAAAGGCCGGCTTTCTAAGCATTTTTTCAACATTAATAATTCCAGCTTCCTTAACATTTACTATCTGCATTACTGTTCCTCCTGAGCTATTTCCAACATCTTAGCCAACTCCTCGGTTAGCTGATGAATACGGTCAAATTTCAATTTGAAGCTTACCCTGTTGCAAATCAATCGGGCAGTAGCCTCCATTATAAAAGCTATCTCCTCTAAATTATTTTCCCGAAGAGTTGTCCCTGTTTCCACAATATCAACAATACTTTCCGACAGGCCAACAATCGGCCCTAGCTCAATAGAACCATTTAGCTTAATGAATTCCATCTGCATCCCCTTACTGTTGAAAAACTTTTCCGCAATATGTGGGAATTTGGTCGCAACCCGCGTATTGGCATAATCTGACAGCTTCTCCCGTTTATTATTTTTATCCACTGCCATCATCAGGTGACATTTACCAAACCCCAGGTCCAACAGCTCATAGACATCCTTGCCTGACTCCAGCAGCACATCCTTACCAATAACCCCTATATCGGCTGCACCATATTCAACATAGGTTGGAACATCAGCTGTTTTACTGATGATAAATCTAACCTTTTTTTCCTCATTGGTGATTATTAGCTTACGAGACTTTTCACTTAAATCCTCCGCCGAATATCCAACCTTTGCCAGCAAATCTGCTGAAAGCCCAAAAAGCTTTCCCTTAGGCAGAGCTATAGTTATATATTCCATGTCTTTAGCAGCTGATGCCATTATGTAACCTCCATTATTCTTTATTACAGTAAAGTATTAAATCGTTAATATACTACCATATATATTTTTTACAGTCAATATCTGATAAAAAATTAGGGGACAGAAAAAAGGCCACCCTATTTTCCAATCCCCTTTTATATTCCAAATCCTCACATAGTATACCACATCAGTCTTTTATCTTCAATTAATGAGGTATAGTTTGTAATGAAATCATAAATACAACTTATAATTGATAATTTATTTCACTTGCTATATAATTACCGTACTGTTTATATTATGGAGGTTCCTATGGAATTAGATACATTGCTTTTTCTGGCCGTTTTTGGCTTCATTGCTTCCTTTATTGATGCTGCCGCAGGCGGTGGCGGGCTTATTTCTATTCCGGCACTGATGTGGACCGGCATGTCACCGGTTACGGTACTGGGCACCAATAAGGTGGCTGCATCTATGGGGGCTGTATCAAGCTTTATTACCTTTGTACGGGCAGGAAAAATGGATACTGCTCTAATGAAAAAGCTTTGCCCGCTTTCCCTCATCGGCTCACTGGCCGGAGTTCTTTTAGTACAGCATATTTCATCGGAGTTTTTGCGTCCCCTTATTGTAGTTATGCTGATATTAGTGTTTCTCTACACAGTTTTTAAACGGGATTGGGGGAAGGAAGCTCGGCCTCAGCAACTAACTGGTAAAAAAATGCTGCTGTGCCTGCTTATGGCTTTCGCCATGGGCTTT
Organism: Anaerovibrio sp.; assembly: GCA_017475925.1. GTDB lineage: Bacteria > Bacillota > Negativicutes > Selenomonadales > Selenomonadaceae > Anaerovibrio. The sequence goes on from JAFVER010000033.1 coordinate 13,615, forward strand.
TACGACGGTTTTTTTGGACCAGGAACCGGCTCTTTTATCCTGTTTGCTTTTATAATGCTGGGCTTCGACTTTATTGGAGCCACGGCCAACGCCAAGGCAATGAATTTTGCCAGTAACATAGCGGCGGCTGTTCTGTTTTCATATTTTGGTTTTGTAGATTTCAGCTATGCTATTCCAATGGGAATTTTTATGATTTTTGGTGCCATCGCTGGCTCCCAGGTTGCCATTACAAAGGGTGTAAGCTATATCCGTCCCATGTTTATCATCATTACAGCTATTCTTATTGGCAAGCAGCTATTGACATTGATTAAATAACTAAAGCCTACCATACTAAAAGGCCCTGGCGTAACACCAGAGCCTTTTTTTATATCAGCTTAAAAATACATATTAAACAAATTACCTACATTGGCATAGCTATTCATCCGTAAAAGGCCGCTGCCAGTATATACCTGAGCTGTTTTAAGCTCATCACCAAACAGAGAATTTACTGATGGAAACAGCTGTTCACGCTGAGAATTAGCTACATTAACGTGAGACTGCGCCTTTCCGGCAAGACCATCATTACCCAAAATACGGCTAACCTTATCTGGGTTGGAAACAATGGCATTGGCCAGCTTGTCCTCGTCCACAGCCATGCTACCATCCTTGGCAACACTAATGCCAATGCTTTGGTAGTTTGAGGCACGATAAGTGGTGTCTGCAAACAGCTCATTCATCCGGTCTAAACGCTTGGACATCCCTGCATTATCCTGGAAAAAGCCCACTGCATCATTGTAGCTGCTGACCAAATTCTTAACATTATCAACAGCAGTCTGCAAATCCTTACTCATTTCTGTCTTGGTAGAAGTGGTAGTCTTTCCATCCTTATCTGTTGTTGTAACATCGGTCTTTTTTAATGCATCCTCCCCAACCTTAAAATTGGTTGACTTTACATCCTTTATAGCCTTTGAAAGACCATCCATTGTGGAGCTGAATTCTTCCTTAAACTCATTTTTAGCACCATTATACGAGGAAAGCAGCTCCGCTACCCCCTGCCGTATCCCATATACGTCTGTTGCATTAAGATTATAAGAATTGGAACTGCTTTGGCTGTTGCTGTAATTATTCCACAAATTAGCAATACCGCTGGTCTTATTGGTGGAATTATTTCCAAACAGGCTCATTCCATTATTCTGAGCAAACTGATATAGGCTGTAATTGCTTTGCGCCATTGATGAAACTGTCATAGCCATAAGTCATTCTCCTTCCATCCGTGAAATCTATATACATCCTGTTAAAAATATCTACACCTACTCCTAGTCTAGTTTATCATATAGGAGTAAATATGTCAATTCATGTAAAAGTTCAGGATGTTCAGGATTTTCCATGCTGCCATAAGTCAATAAGCCTGAGCTTTTCCTTTCTAGGCAGCTTTTTTATCTGACATTCACGACTCATTGCCTTATTTTTTTC
>JAFVER010000034.1 GCA_017475925.1 Anaerovibrio sp.
CATTTCAATACTGGAAGCTCCACCAGGGCGAATGGTTAATGAGTATACTCTAAAGAGGTCTAAACCAATCCAGTAATCCTCAGCATTATTGTCATATACTACCTTAACATCCCAATACTGTACACCGTCTCTTGGGCTGAAGCCAATGAAGATGTCCTGGCCTGGATAGAGAACACTGTTAGGTCCCAGCTCATCCTGATAAATCCATTCATTTTCATGAGTTGGACTCAAATAAATGTAGGTTATAACCCTACCAGTGCCATTTATCAGAGTAAAATCCTGACTCCCGGCAAAGGCTGTCCCCTGAATACCAACTGCCATAACTACAGCTACCAAGAAAACCTTTAATACATTTAATACCCTCATGTTTTTTCCTCCTATATATATAAAAAATAAACGACAAATTAACTATGGAAATTACCTTTCCATACAACCCCTACTACATTTATATATACGATTGAGCATTGTATCTATTACAGTTTTCTATAATATCGTAAAATTCGTGATTATTATTCACGCCCCAAAATCTGGCGCAGAGTACCCATGGCCCTAAAAAGAATGACACCTACATTAGCCGAAGATATTCCAATAGTTTCAGCTATTTCCTTATTATTCATGTCTCCCCAAAATTTTAACTCAATAATTTGCTGCTCCCTTTCAGAAAGCTTTCCAAGGGCCAGCAACAGCTCTTTTTTTCCTTCCTGCTCCAATAGCTGTCCATCTGGATGTTCCTTGTCATCCACCTTTGGGGAGAATACGTCATCCCATTCCACATTTTGCCGATGGCTCTGCCAACGATAATAATCCGTCAAAGTACGGGTCGCTATCCGGCTTAGCCAAGTAGCAAAGGAAGCCTTTGTACTGTCAAAGCTATCCAAATGAGTTACCAGCTTTTCAAAAACATCACTGACAATATCATCGGCAGTGGCTGCATCCTTTACCCGAGCATATATTAAATTATATATACGGGGAAAAAAATGTTCATATAGCTCATCGAAAGCAAAATCATCATGCAGAGCTTCCTTGGCTATGATATTCCAATCCTTTTCTTCCATGCTTTACAACTCCTATGCCACTTGCCGCCTAACCAGCTTTGCAAAAACTCCATTTTTCGCTACCAATTCCTCATAAGTACCGCTTTCCACCAGCGACCCCTTGTCCATTACCAAAATTCGGTCACATTCTTTAATGGTGGACAGGCGATGAGCTATTACCAGTCTGGTTGTTTTTAGCTTATTCAAGCTTTCCGTAACAATGGACTGGGTGCGGTTATCCAATGCACTGGTGGCTTCGTCAAATATTAATATGGCAGGCTTGGCCGCCAAAGCTCTGGCAATCATAATTCGTTGACGCTGGCCTCCGGAAATATTCTCAGAACCCTCACTGATTACAGTATTCATTCCCATAGGCATCGCACGAATATCATCAGCGATGCCCGCAGCTTCAGCGGCTTCCCAGGCATCATCCTGAGTAAGGGCTGCTTGCCCCACAATATTCGTGAAAATATCTCCGGACATTAGCTGCCCATTTTGCAATACCACACCCATTTGGGACCGGACAGACGGCAGTGACAACTCTGCCAAGGACTGTCCATCGTAATATATTGCCCCACTTCTAGGCTTCTCAAACCCCAACAGCAAACGCACCAGAGTAGATTTGCCACAACCTGAATGGCCCACAATAGCCACATTTTCACCTGCTGCAATCTGAAAGCTAATGTCGTGTAGCACGTCTTTATTATCCTCCCCATAGGCAAAGGATAAGTGACTCACCTCTATGCCGCCTGATAACGGGTCAGCCTCCACCTTATCAGTAGTATTTTCCGGTATTTCCTCCAATATTGGCCGCAAATTTTCTATATGAGGCTGTATGGAGAAAAATTTTCCAATTAATGGAATCACAGAATTCAATGTGGCATTAAAAGCCGTAAAAGCAGCCTCAAAGGCCAAGAACTGGGCATAACCAATGCCAATAATCACTTTTTCAGTATCTGCAACAGTATTGGATGAATCCTGTAAACCATAAACTGCAAAATAATACAACACCATTGTCAAAATAAACGGCTGAGCCGCACCTATGATACTATTATAATTGTTCTGCCATCTCAGGGCTAGATTCCAACGCCATGTTTCGCCAAAAACTTTGCTCCAAAGATTATATGCCTGCTCCTCTGCCCCATGAACACGAAATTTTCCTAATCCTGCAAATATTTGCTGAACCAGACCAGCCTCAGCATTGGTAGCAGCAATGAGTTTGCGTTGATAACTCAGTACCCGCCAATAAATTGCCACGGTAATAGCACACCAAATAGCCCAAATCATAACTGCCACTGCCGTTAGCTTTAGGCTGTACCAGCACATTAGCAGCAAGCTCCAAAAAGAAAAA
>JAFVER010000035.1 GCA_017475925.1 Anaerovibrio sp.
AGACGCCAGCTGGATACTGGGAATTTTTTCATATAGGGCTTCATTACCTGCCACATTTTATAGGTAAAAGCATTGTCCTTAACCCGGCCTTTAAAGCACCAGCCAAAAACCTTGTCATTAAAATCATAGACTACACGATTCGTTTTCTTATCCAAATAAAAACGCCGCTGGTTTACCTTCGGAGAGGTACGGCCATCGTTATAAATAACACTGGCATAAAGGTAATTGTTGCTGAATTGGAGGCTTGCAGGATCAAGATGATGCCATCCCATTATCCATGTGGGCTCGTCCTTGGCCATAGCTGGCGAAGAATATGTAAGTAAAAAAATGGCTATCAATGAACATAAAATTGCGACTGATTTTTTCATAAAGCGAGCCTCCCCCACAATATATGTATGTCGTATCATTCTATATATCAGTGGCTATTTCCTGCTATTACTTTTCAATCTGTGCATTCACAAACAGCACTTCGTCATTTTCCCGATATCAGCTGCATTGGACATACCAGTTATACCAAACATTACGGAAAAGAAAATAAGAGGCCCTGCCAACATCATCAGTGCCTAAATAAACATACTTTGAATTGGGGTAAGAATTATTGAGTCCACCCAATTTATTCCACCATCGCTTAAAACCATTTTCAGCACAGCCCCCAATAAAATACCTGTCACCAGACCGGCCATAATACGAAATGCCTGTTTACTGCTGGAGGAATGGACCCGGATGGAAATAATATTTTCCCCATTACGTCTATTATAACTTAGGGAATCCTTGTGGGACTTTATTGTGAACTGGAAAATTATTCGTTATTACATAGTAAAAACCTCTTTTGACCACATAAAAAAAGGCCATCCTCTGATTTGAGAACAGCCCTGTGATTTTATTTACGAATATATTGTTATGATTGGACATTCTTTATTTTCGCATTACGGCAATGTCTAATGAAAAATCACTCAGCTACATAAATAGCGATTTCACTTATTACACCGTTCTTTACAGTAAAACATAATGATACACATTCGTTAGCATTATATGTATATATTGTTTTATTAATCCTATCTTGTCTTTTTTTATTGTCTGCTGCAGAAAGTTTAGGTGCTGTATCTATTACCGTATGGATACTGTCAGCAGTACCATAAACCTTTGTTAATACATCTTCAGACATCCCCGGTTTTACTCCGTCAATGGTTGTTGCTCCGCTCTTATGAGCAGTCGTTATATTACCTATCTCTCCTAACTGTTATTGTTAAATTCTTCTTTGTTATTCGACACAATAGATAAAAAAATCCTTTAAAGGCACATTTATCTATTTATGGCAACCCTATCTTTTAAAAGTGCAAAGGCAACATAGAAGGCTGCAATATTGACTGCTGATTTTATCAATAACCCCGGAGCAGATGATAGGCCTGCCTCCAGACTATCGTATAAAATGGCACCGAAAATGGTATAGCCTGCTGTCATTATGAGGGTAGCTAGTACCAGAGCTATGAAGATACGGGATGATTTAAGCACATTTTCTTCGCTCACTTTTTCCACAAAGATAGCGAAGGACAGGGCCATGATAAATTTTATCAGAATAGTAGGACCGATCCATAAAGGGAATCCCCCTAATAAATCAGCAAAGGCAGAACCAATACAGCCTGCCCAAACTCCTTGGCGGCGGCCTGCCAACAAAACTATAAGAAATATTGCTGCATCACCTAGATGGGCATATCCCAACGGTATAGGAATCTTAGGTACAAAGGTCGCTAGAAATACCACGGCCGACATACCGGCTACAAGACAAATTTCCCGTGCTGTCCATCTTTGTTGACTAAGTGGCGAAATACTCATATATGACTCCTCCTAACTTTGCCTACTAAAACTATAGGTTATGTAATTAGACCTTATTATATACCCTAAGGAAATTTTGTCAACAAAAAACGCCATAAAATGAAATAAGCCTGCATAATGCAACCGCTAAACATCGGACTCTAAAGACGCCAGCTGGATACTGGGAATTTTTTCATATGGGGCTTCATTACCTGCCACATAATACGTACACAAAATAATAGCAACCAATGAACACAGGAGTGCCCGCAATACAATCTTAAACATAGGTATATCCTTATTAATCGCAATTATGTTTTTCATAACACGAGCCTCCTCAACAATTCATACATATAAATTTACACATTCCCCAAGTAAACATAATCAAGATATTCCTGACTTATTCCCTGCAGCTCATATAATGTTGCCACTGGTGTGGCCTCTGTCTGCAGCTTATAACGTGGGAAATAGCGGGACAAATGAAGGGGAATATCCCTCCGGAACTGGGAAATCCACATAGCTTCTGAACGCATCATATCAGAATCACTGTTAATTCCAGGAATCACAAGGGTTGTTACTTCCACATGAACACCAGCCTCCAACGACAGACGTATAGTGTCCTTTGTCGTTTTAAAATCTCCCCCCATCCATTTGTATCCATCTTCAGAAAATACCTTTAAATCAATATTCATGGCATCTACATAAGGAAGGATGGCCTTCAATGGCTCCTGACATATTTGCCCATTGGTCACCAGCACTACCCTCTGCCCTTCTGATTTCAGCAACGGTGCCAC